>JAAYHZ010000272.1 GCA_012744235.1 Clostridiaceae bacterium | reverse complement strand
AGGTATGATTCCACATTATTATTATAATAAAAAAACGGGAAAATGAGAATATCACCCTTAAACTATTTTAAAAAAACCATAACAGAATTTAATTTCCATTGACGATACCCCTTATTTGCGAATAAAAAAACTCTTCGGTTCTAAGGGGTAGCCGAAGAGGTTGGTGTGTAATTATATATATGAAACGGGTGGGGTCCCGTGATGCCAGACATTAAGGGGAGAGTAATTTCCTTAAGGTCTCCTCATATATTTTATATCTATATTAAAAGTGTGTGCGTGCTAAGGTTAGTAAACGAACATGAGAACGTTCGCTCGTTCGTCATGTCGTCTATTAAGACCAACCCGATTAGATCATCAGGTTGGTTACGGGCGGCGCTACCGTTACGCCGGGCATTACAGGAAGCGGTTTCAATCCTACTGCCGTGTATGCGTTATCGACATTCGGCTTTAAGCCCGTTGTGTATTGAATGTTGTTATATACATTCACGTTATCTTGAGTCAAGAACAAGACAACATCCGATTTTTCATTCTTTTTCGTTTGCATTTTTTTCAATAAATCTCTTAACATTTTTTTCGCCTCCTTCATCTTTCTTCTACGATTACCATTGTAGTCTATAGGGTTTAAACGTGTATTAAGACCTTGTTAAAAATTTGTTAATCTTCGCTTTTCTTTTACGGAGTCCGGGTTAGCCAAAGAGTCGTTTTTGTTTCGTTTTAGTTTCTCAGATTGGTAACCGGCGGTACGACCGTAACTCCGGGCATTATAGGAAGCGGTTTGTATCCTATAGCCGAATAAGCGTTTTCTGCACTCGGTTTTATATCCGTATAGTAAACGATATTGTTGTACGGATTTACGTTATCTTGGGTCAAGAACAAGACAACATCCGATTTTTCTTGCTTTTTAATTTGCATCTTCTTAAACAACTCTTTCAACATTTCCTTCGCCTCCTCTTATCTTTTTTCTATGACCACATTATATGTTCAAGTGTTTAAACGCATATTAAAGCATCGTTAAAAATTTGTTAATCTTTACTTCTAGAGATTCCAAAATATATAGAACCCTTAAATTCACCTATGCATAACCTGTAGTAAACATAAATTGATGAAAGGAGGAATATGCATGATCGTCGAATTGACTGCCATGCATTGGATTTACTCGGCATTTATCCTGATCATTCTAGGCGTTATGATCGCTCGAAAAGACACTACGCTTCCTTGCATTATCGGGATATTCATCTTAGGTCTGACGGCGACATCGTCACTTTCACAAGCGGTGATGGGCATTTTTAACGGCCTCATATTCGCCATAGCGGAGCTTTTAGGAACCATTCTGATCATTTCCGTGATAACGGCCATGAGTAAAAGTATGATGACCGCCGGAATCAACGAAACGATGATACGGCCATTCTCCAAAATGATACGCACGCCGACTTTAGCCTATTGGGTTATCGGTATCTTGATGATGGTGGTATCTTTGTTCTTCTGGCCTTCTCCTGCGGTTGCATTAATGGGAGCGGTACTGTTGCCGGTAGCGGTTAGAGTCGGTCTTCCGCCAATCGGTGTTGCCATGGCCATGAACTTGTTCGGTCACGGAATTGCATTGTCGGGAGACTTTATCATCCAAGGAGCACCGAAGCTGACGTCGGAGGCGGCGGGAATACCCGTGGGCGATGTGGTTTCCGCAAGTATACCCTTGGTGGTTATCATGGGTATTGTAACGACGGTTTTGGCTTTTTGGTATTTACGGAAGGACATGAAGAAGGGTTTGTTCAAAAACGATCTGCAAACCGTCGTTGTGCCTGAAGCTCAGAAGACAAAGAATGAAGACGGGAAAGGCACTCTTTCCTTGGGTTGGAGAAGAGCTTTTGCTATCCTGATTCCCGTATTGTTCTTGCTGGATATTGTAGCCATGAGCGTGTTAAAGCTCCAAGGCGGAGATGCAACGGCATTGATCGGAGGTACGGCGTTTTTCATTTTGATTCTGATCTCCATCGTTACCCATAAAAAAGAAAGCCTAGAGAAAATTACGGAGTATACCGTGGAAGGGTTCCATTTCGGCTTCAAAGTCTTCGGGCCCGTTATTCCGATTGCCGCTTTCTTTTACATGGGAGATGCGGGAATCTACAGCATATTAGGTAACGTTCTGCCGGCTACATCCACCGGGATTGTCAACGACTTGGGGATTGCCTTAGCCCATGCGGTGCCCTTGAATACCGTCATTGCGTCGATTACTTCCGCCATCGTAGGAGCCATTACCGGATTGGACGGGTCGGGTTTCTCCGGCATATCCTTGACGGGATCCATCGCAAAATTGTTCTCGACGGCTATCGGTTACGGAACGGCTACATTGACGGCTTTAGGTCAAGTCGCCGGTATTTGGGTAGGAGGAGGAACGTTGATTCCTTGGGCGCTTTTGCCTGCGGCCGCCATTTGTAATGTAAATCCCTTCGAGTTGGCTCGCAGGAACTTAAAACCTGTGGTAATCGGATTGGTTATTACCACAATTGTCGCCATATTCTTGTTATAAATTCGTTTACGAATAAGATCGAATAATACATAAGAGGCTCTTTACTCTCGGGAGGGAGCCTTTTTATATTGTCTCGAATGACAGGTTGCAATATTTTCCCTTCTTATGCTATCCTTATATCCAACATATATAAAGGAAAGATAAACAATGGATTTAACGGAATGTATTCATAACGATTTGTTTGCCAAGCATGTAGGTATCCGACTTGTCGAAACAAAAGAAGGTTATGCAAAGGCGGAAATGGATATTCACGAATACCATTTGAACGGAGTGCGAATGGTGCAAGGGGGAGCCATATTTACATTGGCGGATTATGCTTTTGCCGCCGCATCCAATTCTCGAGGGCTGCTTTGTATCGGTGTCCAAAACAGCATCTCCTATTTTAAGTCCCCTAAGGGAAAAAAGCTGATCGCCGTAGCGAAGGAAGTATCCTACGGACGAAAATTGTGCAGCTACGTTATCGATGTTACGGATGAAAACAACGAACGTATTGCCCAAATGACCGCTTTAGGGTATTTAAAGCAGCCGAAGGAATAAAAAAGCTTCCATATCGAAAAACCTTTATAAAATAACGAGAAGAAGGCGGCACTTATCTAAAGGCCGCCTTCTTCTCGTTGCAGGTTATTAAAACACTTTATTCCACGACGGGAAGGCTTGCAAATCCTTTTTCCAAATCTTCGTCGGTGGGAATGAAATCGGTCATGGTTCCGTTGTTGTAGCTTTCATAGGCCGTAAGGTCAAAGTATCCGGTTCCGGTCAACCCGAAAAGAATCGTTTTTTCTTCGCCGGTTTCCTTGCATTTCAACGCTTCTTGGATGGCACCGTAAAGAGCATGAGACGATTCCGGCGCAGGGAGGGTTCCTTCGCTTCTTGCAAACAACGTGGCGGCTTCGAAGACCTTCGTTTGTTCTGCGGACATGGCTTTAATGTAGCCGTCATGATACAGCTTGGAAACGATGGGGCTCATGCCGTGGTAGCGCAATCCTCCCGCATGGTTGGGAGAAGGTATAAATCCGGAGCCTAAGGTATACATTTTCAGCAAAGGCGTGGTGCGGCCGGTATCGCCGAAGTCGTAAGCATATCTTCCTCTTGTCAATGAGGGGCAGGAAGCGGGTTCCACGCCGATAAATTCGATGTTGTTTTTCCCTTCGATTTTGTCTCCCATGAAGGGGGCGATCAATCCGCCGAAATTCGATCCGCCGCCGACGCAACCGATAATCACATCCGGCTGTATGTCGTATTTTTCAAGGGCGGCTTTCGTTTCTTGACCGATAATGGTTTGGTGAAGGATGACGTGGTCCAACACGCTGCCTAAGACGTAACGACAGTTTTCGGTGCATATCGCCTTTTCAATGGCTTCGGAAATGGCGCATCCTAAGGATCCTCCCGTATTGGGATTTTCCGCTAAGATTTTGCGGCCTACGTTGGTGGTATCCGAGGGTGAAGGAATTACTTTTGCTCCGTAGGTTTCCATTACCGATTTGCGATAAGGCTTCTGCTGTGCCGAAATCTTAACCATATAGACCGTAAGGTCCACTTGGTAATAGGCACAAGCCATGGACAATGCCGTACCCCATTGTCCGGCACCGGTTTCGGTAGTTAAATGCGTGATCCCTTGTTTTTTGGCATAATATACTTGGGCTGCGGCGGAGTTTAATTTGTGGGACCCGGACGTGTTGGTGCCTTCGAATTTGTAATAAATTTTGGCCGGAGTATCCAATACCTTTTCAAGGCAGTAAGCTCGGACCAGGGGAGAAGGACGGTACATTCGGTAGAAATCCCGTATTCCTTCGGGAATTTCTATGAAACGGTCCGTTGTGTTCAGTTCCTGTTTGACTAAGTCTTCGCAGAAAATCTGCTTTAAATCATCGGCGGTGCAGGGCTGTAAGGTTCCCGGATGAAGCATGGCAGCCGGTTTTTCTTTCATAACGGCTTTCAAATTGTACCAAGTTGTCGGCAGTTCCTTCTCTGACAAATAAATTTTGTACGGTATTTCCGTCATTTCGATCATTCCTTTCTTTTATTTGATAATAAAAAAGGTCTTTATCCTAAAATATAGGACAAAGACCTCAAATCTCTGCGGTACCACCTAAATTGTGTTCAAAGAACACCCCTTTATCATATACAATCATATATGCTTCCTTGATAACGGGCGAAGATCCCGGCAGGCCTACTCAATTCTTTTCGGCCGAACCCTCATGAGTCCATTCACAATAAGCTTTATCGCCGCATTCTCACCCCCGGCGGCTCTCTTTGGATAAAGGGTTTATTGCTACTACTCTCAATCAACGGTTTATGGAATATTTTCAATCGCTCTTCATTGTTTTCATCATACTACACGTTCAATTTTTATTTGTCAAGGGTTTTTTAAAAAAACAATTAAAAAATTTTTGTGCGTAAATTCGCAAAGT
>JAAYHZ010000271.1 GCA_012744235.1 Clostridiaceae bacterium | reverse complement strand
GTAATTGATATTGTTAAATCCTACCGCAAAGCAAATATCGTAAACACTGTCCGTATAGTTCTTCACCAAAAGCTCCGTAGCCCTTTTGATTCTTAAGTAATTGACATATTCGGTAAAGGTCTTTTGCGTTAAGTTTTTAAACAAATAACGAAAATAGGATCCGGAGACCATGGCTATTTTCGCAACGTCCTCTACTTTAATGTCATAGATAAAATTGTTATCAATATATTCCCTGGCTTTAATCAGGTTTTCTTTATGCCTGTCCAACAAAATGTTGTGAGCCGGAATTTCCGCTTCGCTTTTTTTGTATTCTCGGGACAAGATGATCAAAAGCTTTAAAAGAAGAGACTTAAACATCAGCTCAAAGTCGTCGTCCATTTCCCTGTACTCTACAATCATCTCGTTTAATATTCGTTCCACTTCGTCCCGGCTTTTTCCTCTTAGGTTCAACCGAGGCTTGATCTTGTTTTCGGTAACCAAAAAAGGCTCTAAGTAAGCAAAGTCAAAGAATCTTTCACTTGTTTCTTCCGGTGAAAATCTCTCGTTAATGTATTGGGGCATAAACTCCAGCTCGATGATTTCGGCTTCCGGGTCCTGGTTTTCACCGAAGCGATGAGGAACATAAGGGGGAATTACGAAGATATCCCCTTGGATCAACTCAAAGTAGTTGTCGTTGATGTAGTGCTTGACCCTGCCTTTGGCAATGTACTCGATCTGGACGTACTCATGCCTATGCTTATTAATTCGGAATTGTGCCGCCGTAAGCCGGGTGATGAAAAAGGGCAGTCTATGCTCGTTGTCCAGCTTCAGCAGCACAATGTCTTTGTATTCTTTTTTGTCCAAAAAAGAATAATCCACAGTGAACCTTCCTTTTTGCCGTTACTGTCTTAAAACGGCGTTCAGTTCTTTTTGCAGCGATTCGATCATTTTTTCCATGATGCCGCTCACTTCCGAATCCTGCAAAGTACGATCTTCCGCACGAAATACGACGGAAAATGCAACGCTCTTTTTGCCTTCGCCGATCTGCTTGCCTCTGAAAATGTCGAACAATTCCACTTGTTCAAGGTATTTTCCGCCGTTTGCTTTGATTACACTTTCCATGTCCCCTACCGTAACCTTTTCCTCAACAACCAAAGCCAAATCTCGAGTAATGGCCGGGAATCGCGGCAGAGGCTCGTATTTGCGTTCCACGGAGGACAGTTTGATCAACTGCTCTGTGTCCATAACACCGCAGAGGGTTCCTTCGGGAACTTCAAAATTCTCACATACCGTCGGATGGATCACGCCGATTACGCCTAAGGTTACACCGTTGGATATTACCTTTGCCGTTCTTCCGGGATGAAACTCCTTCAATCCTGTTTCCCGCACGTATTCCACGTCTTTTATTCCCAATTCCTCCGTCAATGTTTCGATGATACCCTTTATGTGATAGAAATCGTAAGATTCTCCGTAAAGTCCTATACACAGTTGGGCTTTTTGTACGGAGCATTCCTTATTGTCGGCTTTTTCATATACATTCGCCAACTCGAAAAGCTCTCCTTTGACGATGGAACGGCTGTAGTTTCTTGCAATTACCGACAGCATATCCGGGATCATGACGGTCCTCATAATCTTGAACTCTTCCCCGAGGGGATTTCGGATCTCTACGGCGTTTCTTCGAGGATCGTCCTTTTCCATTTCCATCTTATCAAAAACATTCTTTCCTGTAAACGAATAGGTGCAAATCTCGTTCAATCCGCATGCGGACATTACGTTTCGTATAACATCCGTCATTTTTTGAGAATAGCTTTTGCTTCCCTTGGTAATGGATTTTCCTTCTAACAACGTAGACGCAATATTGTTGTAACCGTAAAAACGGGCTACCTCCTCCGCAATATCGGCGGTCTCTACGATATCTCCCCTAAAGGAGGGGACACGGATTACCATATTCTTAAGATCCGTTCGAAGCTCCAGTCGATTCAAAATTTCCGCCATTACCTCCATGGGTATGTCGGTACCCAATAACCGATTGACCTTTCCCGGTTCAAACGGAAGAACTCTTTCGGAGGAATTCGAATAGTTCACGTCCACACGGCCTTTTCGGACCGTACCGGCTCCGAGAAGCTCCGTCAATTCGCATGCCCGATCCAATGCCGGGACGGTATTTTGAGGATCCAAGCCTTTTTCAAACAAGGCCGAAGAATCGGTACGCATGCCCAATCGTTTTGCAGTCAAACGTACCGACTTTTTATTGAAGTTTGCCGACTCGAACAAAATCCTCGTCGTTTGTTCGGTGATTCCCGAATACGCTCCTCCCATGATACCGGCAACGGCCAGGGCTTTTTCGGGGTCGGCGATTACAAGCATATTTTCATCCAATTTACGAGGTTGGTCGTCCAGGGTTTCCAAGGTTTCGCCCGGCTTCGCTCTACGTACGATAATGGTATTGTCTTTGATCTTATCCAAATCGAATGCGTGCATGGGCTGGCCGTACTCCAACAGCACGTAGTTGGTAATATCCACGATGTTGTTAATGGGGCGAATACCACATTCCATAAGTCTTTTCCGCATCCAATACGGAGAAGGCTCGATTTTTACGTTCTCCACCACCCGAGAAGAGTATCTTGTACATAAATCCCTGTCCTCGATTTTAATGGTTACAAGCTCTCCTAACGGTACTCCTTCTTCTTTCACCATCGGTTTTGTATGCCGGAAGGGTTTTTCCAAGGTTGCCGCCGCTTCTCTGGCAATGCCGATGACGGAGTAGCAGTCCGGACGGTTGGGAGTAATTTCGAATTCGATCACATTTTCGTCCAAGCCCAATACGTCTTTTATATCCGTTCCGGGTTTTACGTCCTTGTCCAGAATCAATATACCGTCTTCAACGGCATCGGGAAACTCGTGCTTGGAAAGGTCCAGCTCTTCCAAGCTGCACATCATACCGAAAGATTCCAAGCCTCTTAATTTCCCCTTCTTTATCTTTACGCCTCCGGGAAGCTCCGCTCCGTGAAGGGCTACGGGAACAACATCTCCTTCTTTCACGTTGTTTGCACCGGTAATGATTTGAATCGTTTCACCGCCTACGTCCACTTGGGCAACCGAAAGCTTATCCGCATCCGGGTGTTTTCCTAAGGATACGATTTTCC
>JAAYHZ010000270.1 GCA_012744235.1 Clostridiaceae bacterium | reverse complement strand
GCATAATCCTTGCAATGGGAAACCGATAAAGACAGGTCTTTACCCTTTTGCTCTTCAAATGTTTTTTTCGTAGTTCCCGTCAATTCCACATAAGGTGCACCGGCATCGTCGTTTTTAATAATGATCTCGTTCCACAGGCATTTTTCCCCGAAACCGGTACCTAAGGCCTTGGCCACCGCTTCCTTTGCAGCAAACCTTGCGGCAAAGCTTTCCATACTTAAACGGCCCTTTGATATGCAGTACGCTATTTCATCCTTATGAAAAATTCTTTCTAAAGCCGGGTCGCTTAAATACTTTTCAACCAAGCTTCTTACCCGATCGATTTCCACGATATCAACGCCGGCGGCAATTTTCATTGGGTAGAATCCTTTAATTCTTTAATAATGGTATACTCTTGGTTCTTTATGTGCATAATCGCCCACTTTTGGGCTTCCGTAGGATTTTTTTCCGAAATGGCCGCAACAATCCTGCCGTGTTCCTTGCTTACGTCTCGGAAAGGATTGTAGTTCTTCAGATAGATCACACGGAAACGATAGATCATTTCCTGTATATTGTTATTGATTTGGTACAGCTTTTCGTTCCGCGACGCTCTGTAAATAAGGTCGTGGAATTCGATATCCTTTTTTATAATCCCCTGAAGGTTATTTTTCTCTACATAAGCGGCGAATTGCTCCGTAATTTTCTGAAGATCCTTCAACTCGTTATCGGTAATTCGCTCCGCCGCAAGCTGGGTTGCCAAACCGTCTAGCGCCGCACGAACCTCCAAAACGTCGATAATGTCTTTTTTGGTCAAATCCGCTACATACGCCCCTTTTCTCGGAATCATCACCACAAGGCCCTCCAGCTCCAGCTTGCGGATGGCTTCTCGTATAGGAGTTCTGCTGACACCCAATTTTTCCGCCAATTGCACTTCCATCAAGCGTTCCCCGGGCTTCAATTCTCCGAGTATAATGGCTTCACGTATGCTGTTAAAGATGACCTCTCTTAAAGGTTTATAATCATTAAAGTCTATTTTCGATAATTTATTGCTCATAAATGACTCCTTCTACCGTCTTTATGCAAAAAGTCCGGACACTCCGCCCTAATCGATATGCGATATTTTGCTCCGCCTTTCGAGCCTCGTCAAGGTCGGGAAAAACCCCGAAAACCGAAGGACCGCTTCCGCTCATGACAGCCCCGAACGCCCCTGCATTCATTAGCATATTCTTAATTTCCCCAATTAAAGGATAATCCTTTATTGTCACTCTTTCAAGCTTATTAAACAAATTTTGTCCTAAAAGTCGGATATCTCCTTTTTTTAAGGCTTCCGCCACTACAAGGACCTTCTCTTCCATAGGATCGTCCAATACGTACCTTTGGAATACGCTTTTCGTTGACACGGAAATTCGAGGGCAAACCAGAACGAGCCCTATGTTTTCCTTTTTCGGTATCGGAAATACCTGCTCGCCGATACCCTCCACCAAAGCGGTACCGCCGTATACCGCAAAGGGGACGTCCGCACCGATTGCCTTGGATTCGACGCTTAAATATGCCCAATCCAAAGGTTCTCCGGCCCACCGGTTCAGAACACGAAGGGTGCATCCTGCATCGCTGCTCCCTCCTCCCAAGCCGGCTGCCACCGGAATACGTTTCTGTATATGAACCTCTATATCCAAACAAATGCCTGTCAGCTTCATAAACAACTCCGCCGCCCTACACACCAAATTCCGACAGTCCAAAGGCAAGCCCGGATGATTTGAAGTAAGCTTTATCTTTTTTTCTTTCGATTCTTTTATTTGAAAAGTAAGAGAATCGTATAAATCTACCGTTTGCATAACGGTTTTCAAATCATGGTATCCGTCCGCCCTTTTGTTTACGACGTCCAAGCATAAATTGATCTTTGCATAAGCTTTCGCTTGCATAAACTACCTCAATAGGGTAACCGTGTTGACGCTTTTCCTTGCAAAACAAAAAAGCATCGACACGCTTTTTTACGATCCCTTTTTTCTTTTTGACCGGTCCTAGGGATCTTGTTTTTTAAAAAACCCTTTTTCCGTTTCTTACAAATTATATAGGAAACGTCGCCGGGTTTCAATAGTTTTGTATACAGTATTACAAAAACTTTAATGATGAACATCAAAAAAGCCTTTCGGCCCGGCGAAAAGCTTTTTTAGCGTTTTTTTCTATTTTCTATTGTGAACAACAAGCCTATCTTTATAGCGGAATAATGATTTGACGGCCTTCCTCCAAACGATCCTCCTCACCCAAGTCGTTCATCTGTCTTAAGGTTATTTGAGGAATACGGAATTTTTTCGCAAGCTTCCAAACGGTGTCATCCGATGAGCAGTAGTGAAGGACAAGACTTGCACGCATGTTTTCGTCGGCGTATTCGCTTTCTTTGATGTCTTCCACATAGTTCAGCATATCCGTCCCATACACTTTAAAGCTTAAATTGACATTGACTCTTACGTCCGGTTCGTTTCCGGAGAGCAAATTGTAAGCGGCATGGGTTTGTTCCACCCATACTTTCACCGACATGTTGGGGTTTACGAGCATTTTTTCGTCGTACTTAAAAGGAATGACATGATGATGGGAATTGATTTCACCGTTTGCATCTTTATACACCATTGTAACCGGAATGTCTCCTTTTACGCTTAATACGCCGCTGTTATCATAGGTCTGCTCCGTTATGTAAGCATTAGCGTCCATGCCGATAACTTCCGCAATTTGGCTGTTTTCCCCGATATTCATGGTTTCCGTGGTTTGGCAAGTGCTTCTGCTAACATGTACAGGGTAGGTATAGGCTACTCTTCTCGTCTCCGGAGTCAGCATTCTGTCGATTCCGTAAAGGTCCTCAATGGTTTCCACGGTTGTTTCTTCGAAGCAAAAGGCCGATACGTTCACCAAAGCGCTGCCGTTAATCAACCGATATTCTCCGTCCCCGTCTTGGGCTACATCCATGGAGAAGTTCACCGGTTTGACATTGCACAGCATTTTGGTCGGCCTCATGTCGCTGATGTCCTCCGTTTCGCTGAAGGGAACGTTGTTTTCGATGTAGTGAATGTTTTCGCCGACAGATCCGCAGGAATAATACAGTCTGAAGCAGATATCTCCTTTGAAAAGAAGGGTGCCTTCGCTAATGACGCTTTCCACGTTTTTTAACACCGCTTCATAATCCAGCAATTCGAACACTTCCGGAAAATCATTGGGAATCAAGAAGGTATCCGACACTTCTATGTTTTTATCGATGTTTCCTGCAAATCGGTTCACCTGCAGCTCTTTGGTTCTCACTTCCGCATTCTGATTTTCCTCCAGCCCGGAAATGACATCCACGCTTTTTACTCCGTTGCAGTCTACAAATACATCAAACCGAACCCGAACCCCGATTTTTCTTTCGTTTATGATCCGGCATTCGACTTTTTCCACGACGCAAGAGGATGCGATGGTGATTTCGTCGCCTCCCTCGAAAGTGTCCAGTTTTTCGTCGATGTCCAACACCTGCTGAACGCTGAACAAGCTTCCGTTGACACTTTTCAAGCAAACAACGGTCTTCAGCTTGCCTTTGAGCTTAAGCAAACCGTTGTCCAATACAACATTATCTTCGGTAACGTGGGCATTCCCTTTAATGACCGAGGCTACATCGGCCCTCGAATCGGATATGACGTGTTCGTATTCCATAAAAACAGTCTTTTTGATAGCCTTCGACAAATTGTATAGCTTTATATTTTCAGACAAATAGTTTATCTCCATACATATCCTCCTTGGCGGTATACGTTTATTCATATATATTTGTCCAAGGCGGGGAATATGCGTTTTGATAAAAAAGAAATCAAAAAAAACTATTTTATACTTTCATATAAAATAGTTTTCTTGCAAAATATCATTATGCCCCATAACCGCTTTTGTAAGAGAATATTTTTTGGTCACAACAAACATGATATACATAAAAAAAACCATTTTGGGTTTGTATATCACTTAAGAACTAGCAAACTTCAATGGCTCTGTTGTCCTTCAACAATACAATTTCCACCGATTTCGTTAAAACATCGGTATAGCTGTATGAAATTCTTCGAGCGGACCGGCAATCGAAATCGAGCCGCACCACAAACACGGAAGGATAAGACTGCTCGATGATTCCCTCTCTTTCAAAGGTCTTGCTTCTGCCTTTGTTTGCCTTCAGCTTGATCCGTTCTCCTACACAGGTTTCAATATCTCTCTTAATTTGCGAAAAGTCTTTTTTTTGAATCAAAAGTATTCACCTTCCCCCTGTGTTTTCTTTATTGTACCGGCAAAGTTAATGCTTGTCAATCTAATTTTTCAGTATATTTGATAAATTTCGGAAATAACCGAAAAAGATAGTTTTGTGTCCTTTTCTCGGTGTGGTATAATGGATCAAAGCGAAAAGTCTTTCGGAGGATACTATGTCAGAGAGTTTGAAGTACCGAATATACGGGGACGATTTGCAAATGGTGGAAATCGATTTGTTCCCCGGCGGGACGGTGAGAGCGGAAGTAGGAGCCATGATGTATATGGCTGACGGTATTGTAATGCATACCGGCACGGGAGGCGGACTATTAAAAGG
>JAAYHZ010000269.1 GCA_012744235.1 Clostridiaceae bacterium | reverse complement strand
TTTAAAAAATCAATCGGATTGATCGGCTATTTTGCGTTTTATCGGTTACTGAAATATCGAATAGCCGGGATGCATTACCGATTTTTCTTTCTATTGAAAAGATACAAAGAAGGTGAGTTATGGACATTCGGATTATTGAGCCGCTTTCCGAAGAATACCGACAATCTTTGGAACTCAGAGATAATATTCTTCGCAAACCTTTAGGACTAAGCTTGTTTAACGAAAATCTAGATAATGAAGTCAATGATATTCACATCGGTGTATTTTTAGATTGTCAAATTATTGGAATATTAATTTTAACGCCTTTGAGTCCGGATACGGTTAAGATGAGGCAAGTAGCCGTAAGAGAAGATTTCCAAGGTAAGGGAATAGGTACCCGGATGGTTCGCTTTGCGGAAGAAATTGCAAAAAAGCAAGGATTTAAACGAATCGTACTTAACGCAAGAAAAACGGCGGTTCCTTTCTATAGAAAGCTGTTTTACGATATTTTAAGCGATGAATTTACGGAGGTGGGAATTCCCCATTACAAGATGTCGAAAAATCTTTCGCAAAGCATTTAAATTTATCGGATTTTTATGAAAACAAAAACCGGTTGCTGTATTCAACCGGTTTTTTCGTGTAATCGTAGGATCTATTTCATGATTTCGATGAATTCCACACGTAAATACTGTTTGCATCTAATCGAATGTTTTTAAGATCTTCACCGTAGCTGTTGCATAGAGTAAATTCGATTTTGCGATCCGATATGTTTTCGAAGTATACTTTTTCTTTCGTTGCAAATACATGAAGATTAAACCGCAAGAAATCAACCGATTTGATTTCATACAAGCAAGGATAATAATCGGAAGAGAATTTAGGTAGCTCACCATGCCATACATAATGCTTGTTTATAATTCGATTTATTCCTTTGAATATTTTCACGCTTCCCTTTTTGATTTCGAATACACCTGCCGCATCCGTGACGGAATCGTTAAAATTCGAAACCACCAGATATTCTTTTGCAATTAATAAAATCGTATTCGGGCATTTCGAATTCATTACCGTCAAATCGCTAACGGACATCGCCGTTTCTTGGTATGTCTTATTCGGCATAGCCATAACCACAAAAGGAGGAATTGAATCTTTTTCCATAAAGCTCTTTTTTCCGACATAATTAAGAATCAACCGGTCTTCAACGCCCTTCCAGTGAGGATAGACATGCTTGTTGATATACCGAATACCGGAAGATCCGCTTAAGATGTATCCCATGGTATTATTCACATTTACGAACTTGGAGGGTTTGAAATCTTCGATCACATCCGGCTCGTTACCGTAAAAACCGGGATAACTTCTCTTTGTGCTGTCGGTATAAAATTGCACTTCTCCCGGGCCAAGGTCCGGTGCCGCCGGCAGGTTTTCGTTACGAATACCGATTAAACCGGTTTCGATTGTAACATTTTCACAATCTTTCTTAATATTCAACTGTTCGATATAAACCGCTTCGCCGGAAGGAAGAGATACAAAAGCTACATCCTGCAATATTTCATTATCACCTCGAGAGATTGTGGCACAAGCCGCAAAACCGTCCGATTTTACCGTTTGGTTGTGACGCAGCGTATTTCGTATGAAGGTTTCGTTCGATAATCCTTGAACGCCCTTTTTATCGGAAAAGACAATATGACCTGTAAAGCTAGAGAATATCGGCGTGATGTTCCACATGCCGGCCTCCGGAAGACATAATCCCATGCAATTGTTTCTCCAACTGAAGCTTGCAAAACTGTCACGCCTTCTGTGTACAATCAAACTGCCGAAGGGGAAGTAGTACACCCCGGATAATCTTTCCATCATTTCGTGTTGATCCGAAGGTTCGGCACCGATTCCTCCGAAC
>JAAYHZ010000268.1 GCA_012744235.1 Clostridiaceae bacterium | reverse complement strand
AGGCGGAAGCTTTCATTACAAGTATCCGGAATTTATGAAGGCATCCGAAAAAGAGCATTGTCCGGTTTGCAATCAAGAACCCGCTCCTTTAGGACATATCGATATCGAAACCAATGACAAAGTATGGATTTGCGGAGAATACCCCGGGCAGGGCAGGCTTTTCGGGAAAATGTATGTCATGCCGAGAAAACACTGTTTTCACTTTGAGGATATGTCCCCGGAGGATATGACGGATTTTATGAATGAGGTCCGGCGTGTCGGCTCCGCTCTTCGAAAGGTAACGGGAGCGGTAAAAATTAATTACGAGATGCATTCCAATTCGGGAGCTCATTTGCATATTCATTTGTTTCCCCGTTATCTCGATGACGAATTCCCTTCTGCCCCTATTGATTATCGGGAGAAAGAGCCTGCTCCTTATGAAAGCTACGAGGAGTTTCTTTGGTTTGTAGAACGGATGAGAAAGGAATTGGGAAAGACAGGGGCAGAGGTGAAAAAATGATCACCGTAAAGCAAGCTACCATCGATGATATTCCGATAATTGAAGATATTCTTCACGGTCATTTGGCTTGACGGCATCGGCAATTCCTTACGGACAAAAGAGCAGGCTGCATGGCACTTGTCGATTACGATCCTCTTTTATGGCCGGATATTCAAAAGGGCGAGTCCTTGTTTATACATAAGCTTGCCGTAAAACGCCGGGCGGCGGGAAACGGCGTATCGAACTTTCTGATACGTTTTGCAAAAGAGGAATGCAAGAGAAGAAATATTCCCTGTGTGCGGTTGGACTGTGACCAATTTCGCGATAAAGTCCGAAAGATCTATGAAAATGAAGGCTTTGTATACGTGGAAGAAAAATGCTTTCGGGACAAATACCCGACGGCTTTTTACGTATACAAGGCGGAATGAGAGCTTAAATAACCCGAAAGGACGAAAGCCGGATGAATACCCGATGGCTCATAGAAAATGCCGACATCCCTATCAAGCGTATCTTAACACAAGATCCTCAAAACGATGATAAGCTTTTGGAGAATTACGAGGTGCAATATTGGCTTTCCTTGATGAAGCAAAGATCCGATAACAACGATATTCACCGGATTCACGGCAGCCATGTTATTCGTTTTGAAAACATATTGGGAAAATGCGCGATCTTGGGTTTATCGAGAAAAATTCCTGAATTTAATCGGTATATGCAATTGGTATTGGACTTTTTGAACAAGCATGTAGGAAGACGAGAGCAAGAGGGTTTAAGCTTTGGTAAGATCTATTCCAATTTTGATTACGAAACGGTCTTATCCTGCTTTCTTCCCATGCTTGGTTGTGGCGATGACCCGGCGATTCAATATATTACGGATAAAAGAATCCGCATTTTATACGATTTTACAAAACAAAAACGATACGATGTCTATGTGGACGGTTCCAAAGGCGGTAAAAAGGAATGGCAGAAGCATATCATCGATCCCGTACTGTACGCCGACGGAAACATCGCCCTTCCCGCTGCGCACGACTACATCCTTTTTGCAGGTATGTATGACCGTCTTAATACCGAAAAAAGATATATGGTGGAAACCATTGTGGACCGGCTTTTTGATAACAGGTATTCGGATATCCGGAGAAATTACGGGTATTTTTACGTTCCCGGCGGCTCCTATAACGTAAAAGCCGTTATCTACAAAATGCATTTTCCGAACCTTGAAGAGGAGAATCCGGAGGACAGGGATTTAAGCGATTTGATATTTAGCTGCTTTGTATTATCTCATTTCGAAACCGCTCGAAAATCCGACCGGTTTCGGATTGCGATAAAATGCTTGGAACGGTATAAAACGGAAAACAACCGATACGTTTTCCCCAAGCCTATGATTACCGAGAAAAAGGACAGCTGTGTCATATTCGGCGGTCATATGAACGTAGGCGAAAACAAAAGATCCAAATTGTATTCCGAAATCCTATCGACCTTTTGGATGGACAGGATTCTAAGCAATTAAAAAAATGAGTTGGGATATGAAAATTCATAGCTATATAAAAATGACAAAAAAATGAAGAAAGTACAGTTGATTGTTTAATTCGCATATTGTATAATTTGCGATAATATATGGCGCTATGACAGTTTATTCTTTTAGAATCCCGGTCTTTTCTGTAAAGGGGGTGGATTTTCGTGAATCTAGTCCAAACGAAAGATGTATCCGGTATATCGGAATATGTTCGAGCAATGGAGCGGTTATTGCGAGTCATACAAGACTTGTCGGCTTCCCGCGATTTGAATACCGTCATGGACATTGTACGTCATTCGGCTCGTGATTTAACCGGATCCGACGGGGCGACGTTTGTTTTAAGGGACGGCGATTTATGCTATTATGCGGAAGAAGATGCAATCTCACCGCTTTGGAAGGGACACCGTTTCCCGATGAAAATTTGCATCAGCGGATGGGTTATGATGCACAAAGAGCCGACGATTATCGAAGATATCTATACCGACGACCGAATCCCCGTGGACGTTTACCGTAAAACCTTTGTACGAAGCCTTGCCATGGTTCCGATCCGAACAAAGGACCCTATCGGAGCAATCGGCTGCTACTGGTCATATAAGCACAGGGCTACCGAGGAGGAAGTCAAGGTGCTGCATGTGCTAGCGGATACCGCATCCATCGCCATGGAGAATATACAATATCAAAACATCATTGAACAAAAGGCGGCCCAAATGGAGGAGACATTAAAAGGCACTTTGCAAGCCATTGCCAAGATGGTTGAGCAAAAGGATTTGTATACCTCCGGTCACCAGCAGCGTGTAGGATTAATCGGATATGCCATTGCTAAAGAAATGGGATGGGATGAAGAACGCTGTGAAACGGTACTCAGAGCGGGTACCATTCACGACATAGGAAAGATCGGGATTCCCGGAGAGCTTTTATCGAAGCCTGCGAAGCTGATGCCTTACGAGTATGCACAAATCAAGACCCATTCGGAAGCGGGGTATCAAATCCTAAAAGATATTCCTCTGCTTTTACCGGTTGCGAAAATTATCCTTCAGCACCACGAGCGGATAGACGGGAGCGGGTATCCCGACGGTTTGAAAAACGAAGAAATTTTGCCCGAAGCACAGGTTTTGGCAATTGCCGACGTATTCGAATCCATGACCTCCCACAGGCCGTATCGGCCTGCGTTAGGAAATGACGCCGCATTGGAAGAATTGGAGAAAAACAAAGGGCGTTTATACAACCCCGAAATGGTGGACGTACTGATCCGGTTGGTGCAGGAGAATCGCTTGGAGTTTTTAAAATAAAGAGCAATGAAAGGATAAGAAGATTGTGAAAGCCGAAGAACTATATGTCAAGCTGAAAAGCGATTTTTTCATAGAAGGCATTACCGACGTGAATTGGGCGGATCGAATGCCGAATTTGGACAAATACCTGCACGAAGATTTTAATAGATCCGGCATGGGTCTCATGTGCGATTTTGCGGAAAAAATCGAAAAGGTTTTAACGACCGTTTTTCTTTCCGATAACGTTCTTACAAAAGTTTTATCTTCCGGAGTGACGAATGCCTTAATTTTTTCTCATCATCCTACCTGTTGGGATATCCGAAACCACAACGGAACTTATGCCGCTAACGAAGAATATATTGCCAGGCTACGGGAACGAAGCATCTCCATTTATGTCCTTCATCATCCGTTGGACAATTACGGAGAATACTCCACATGCAAAACGTTAGCCGACAGTGTAAATATGAAATCGGTGCGGCCTGCTTTTTTGTATTGCGGCGCTTTTTGCGGAGTGATCGGTACGACAGATTGTGCCGACATCGATGAGCTCATGACCGGTTTTCGATGACCATGGGGCATAAAACAAGTCTTTACCGATACGGGAAGAAAAACATCCAAGGCGAGAAAATCGCCGTCTGTCCCGGCGGCGGTAACTTTTTGTTTGTCGTAGAGGAAATGATAAAGAATGATGTACGAACATTAATCACGGGAGTGACCATCGTAAACGAGTATTCGGAAGAAACCCACCGACTTGAAAAAGAGGAAGGTATCAATGTTTTGGGAGGTACCCATTATTCTTTCGAGAAATTTGCACCCATGTAAATGTGCAGGTATTTCGAGAATTTAAAGCTGCCCTCCGAATTCATAGAGGATGAACCGAATATGTACTATTTATGACATGCTTTAGCGTTTCTTTGCCCAAACGACTGCACGATTCCCGATTGTCTTTTCGTTAAAGGGTCCTTTTTCATAGCTTCCGTATAGGTGAAGGATTTCCCACCCCGTGTCGTCCAACCATTCCTTCACTTGCCGAAAGGCCGGTAAATGCTTGATGACGGTGGTTTCGTACGTGAACATTTCTCCCTTCTTTGGCGTGATTTCATACCGGCGGAAGCTTTTGTCGATACGTGTTTTACTGCTGTAATCGCCGCTTATGACTATGTATTTTCCGTATGTACCAAGGTCGTCGGTCCCCTCGAAGCAAACCCATTCGTGCCTTTCGTCGGAGGATTGGTCGGGTCGATAGAAGCAATCAAAATCAAGGAACATAAATCCGTTTTGTTTTACGCAGGCTGCGGCTTTGTATAGAAACAGCTCTTGGGCTTTCCGATAGGGAAGATCCGTTTCGATATTTAAAAGCAAATTGCCAGCCAAGACAACGACATCGAAATCCTTTCCCCAATCCTGCAAGATAGCGTCCGCCTTATAGAAGGAGAGCAGGGAAAGGCCTTTTGCTTTATCCTTCAGCCTTTCAAGCATAAACTCGTCCTTGTCGAATCCGACAACCCGGTGT
>JAAYHZ010000267.1 GCA_012744235.1 Clostridiaceae bacterium | reverse complement strand
CGAAACGGTGCTGTCATTAAACAAAGCCGTCACCATATACCCGAAGCAGCCCGCCGATAAGAACATGCCCAAATAGAAGAGACTGTCCTTCGACTCCGCTCTCCAATACAAACGAAACGCTTGGACGATGAAAACAACAAACAAAACGATAATCGATAACAGCGAAAGCAAACCTGTATTGATTCCGATCTGTATATACATGTTATGCGGTTTATCAACCAAGATTTTGTTATCATCAAAACCGGAGTTCATCTTCCCGATAATATCATTTTGCGGGAAAACGTAAGCGTAGGTATCCGGACCTGTCCCCAAAAGGGGACGTTTTGTAAACATCAAAGGCAGCGAACGGCTCCAAATGTATCCCCTGCCGCTTCCGATCTTTTCATACCCGTCAAAGAACCAAGAAGCCGGTCTGTCCATCGCAACGGATTTATCCAAAGGACCAACAAAATCGTAAAAGTTGTGGGCATCCATGGTAACGGTAAACGAGGATAAAGGCGAAACATGGACGGTAAGCTTCATATTGTCGGGCGATATCGTAAATGCCATACGAGAATACCTTGAATCCGCAAGAGTATACTTTCCGTTGTAATAATGGGCATCTAACGGCTTTTTGGCATCATCGTAAAAGGAAAGCTTCCCCATGTCGTTTTGGACCTCGATTTTCCCGCCTACTCTGTCGATAACCATGGCAGAACCCGAAATTTGAATATCACGGATATAATCGGGATTGTCTCCCCTATACTCGATTTTAAGATCCGGTATCACACCCAAACCTTTGTAATCGGTCAAGTTGACAAACAAAAACAAGCCGGCCGCCACGGCGAATACCGTCATAAAAGAGAAAATGGCTGCAGGATGCTTTCGAAGCCTTGAAGCCAAAAGAAAGACGGCCGTAAGTGCTGCGAAGGCTAACAGTCCTACCAAACCTGCCGTTGACCTTGATCCGTATATGTTGATGATTCCGAATACAAGTCCGATAACAAGCAAAGCTTTTTTCCAAATCTTTTTTTCATACATAAGCAATCCGCAAAAGACGGGAATCATTAAGGCGCAATAACTACCTACGTAATTGGGATTAAACAATGTGGAATAAACATGCCCGGGGTTGAACACCACGGAGAATAGATCTCTTTGGGCGTACATGCGAGCATTCATGATGAACCATTGCCCGATAGCGGAACGAAACGGATCCAGTCGGAAAAACTGCAGCACTCCGATACCGGTCACGAGAAAAGACGGAATTGCAATAAACCATAAGACCGTCTTGATCCGTTCCTCCTTGTCCAAAACAAGCATGGCGGCTAATGCGAGTAAAATATAGCTCAGCAACATCAACATTCCTTCGTACCGGTTATGAAAACCGTTCAAGGATGTTTTCGGGTACGGACTGAACAGGGTGGATAAAATGACGAAGAGAGCATAAGCCGCAAGCGGAATGAAATAGGGTCGGTAATCGTTATCCGAAAACCCTTCTTTCACTTTCTTGAAGATGAGTAATGCCAATGCTATGAATCCGGCGTATACCAAAAAGACGGCTTTTTGATAGGAGAAAAAATCAAATGTCAGCCCCTCTTGGGTTTGCCATAGCTCCAAAGCCTTTTCATACAATCGGACGACTTTGCCTCGTACGACGGCAGGAACGATACCGGCTCCAATGAAAAAGGGCAGAACCCATAGCCATTTCGGTAATTCGCTCTTTCCTGTTCTTTTTCCCTTTCGCTTACGATCGTACCTTTTCATTCGCATCATCAACTTACCTCTGCTTTATTATTCGCTTCCGCAACCTAACAGATAATAGGCAAAACCGGCTTTATTGGCTTCGGTTCTGTCTATAAAGTTTCGGGTGTCATATATAACTTTGGTTCTCATTAATGAAAATACTTTTTGCAAATCCAAGTTTTTAAAAGCTTTATGATTAACCCCGATGACAAGCATATCGGAATCTTGAAGGCATACTTCCAAATCCGTATTGGCATACTTACCCGGTGCAACAAGAGGATCGTGAATGGCGACTTCATATCCCTTTTGCCGTAATATCTCCGCTATCTTTAATACGGGACTTTCACGAACATCGTCCACATCCGGCTTGTAAGTAATCCCTAAAATCGATATTTTGCGGCTTGTGTCCCCTAATATTTTGTCGATTTGTTCGGCTGCAAAAAGGGGCATGGAATCGTTCACGTTTCGGCTTGTCGCTATCAACCGGGTTGCTTCGGGAAAGCTGCTGACCAAAAACCAAGGATCCACGGCGATGCAGTGGCCTCCTACACCGGGTCCGGGCATGAGAATATTGACGCGAGGGTGCTTATTGCACAATTTCTGCACTTCCCAAGCATTGACGCCGGCAGCTTGGCACATTTTCGCCATCTCGTTGGCAAAAGCGATATTCACATCCCTATATGCATTTTCCGTAAGCTTACACATCTCCGCCGTGTTCGCATCGGTGAATTCGATATCCCCTTTTACGAAAAGCTTGTAATATTCCTTCACTCTCAAACAGGATTCTTCCGATACTCCCCCCACAATCCTGTTGTTATGAACCAGCTCAAACAAAATGTTCCCGGGCAGAACCCGCTCCGGTGAGTAAGCCACGAAAACATCTTCTCCGGGCTTGAACCCTTTTTTAGCCAGGGGTTCACAAATGTATTTGACGGTAGAACCTACCGGTGATGTCGATTCCAAAACGACGGAGCATCCTTTTTCGATATAAGGCAATACGGCCTCGAAAGCCGATTGTACATAGGACATGTCCGGTTCCTTATCGTTTTTGAAAGGAGTCGGAACGGCGATAATGTATAGATCGGCAAAATCCGGCTTGGTATCGGCCGTCAAACTGCCGTTTTTTAGGCATTCCTTTAATAATTCATTAAGATTAGGCTCATTCTTCCCCTGTTCGCCGTTTCTCACCTTTTGAACCGTATCGGCGGAAATATCATATCCCAACACCTTTTTACCGGATTTGGCAAACAGAAGAGCCGTAGGCAGTCCTATATATCCTAACCCCACCACACAAACATCATATTTTCTCATATTTTTCATTTGATAATATTCATACCTTACCTTAGAATCCTTAAAAGCAGCAATATAATTAATAGGAGCAAAAGCCCCGCCGCAAATTGATACGGCTTGCCGATTCCGCCTTTTGCCTCTTTATAATCATTCGATGCGGAATCCTCATTTTTAGAGGTTTCCGCATCTTCTTTTTCTATACTTTCCAAGACCTGTTTTTCCAATTCCTCTTCGGAGATCATCGTCTCGTAAACGGTGATAATCTCCTTTGCGGCTTCCAAGTCCTCTTCGTTCACATAGATATCAATACCCAAGTTGCTCATACCGGTATACAAAGAGGCGATTGCTCCCATAGGTAAGTGCCTTTTGGCACAATAAATGTTTTGCTCTTTTAATAAATTTTCAACCAAAGCGGCTTGCAGGTCATTTCTAACGGTAATCAGAAGGACCTCATTCGCTTTCTGCGATTTTTCCAAGGATGATATTGCTCCTTTCGATAATCTTATTCAACCTTTCTGCGTCTAACTGTTTGTTTCCCAAAACAGCCATATCGTATACGTGAGCCGCTATTAATAGCGCCGTTTCTTTTTTGCTTTCGTCCTCCGCCATACGGACCAAATTACGGATCACTTTGTTATTACGGTTGAGAACCAAGGTTTCATCGTCCTCTTCCGGTATAGGGATATTCATTCCGCTGTATAACCGAGCGAAATCCTTCATTCTTCTGGATTCTTCCGATTGCAGAATGACAGCCGTCATTTGGTCGCTCTTGATGTTTTCCAGCTTCATCTTTAACTTGTCGTTGCCGGTCGCTTCCTTAAACAGTTTTTCCAAGCATTTGTATTCCGAAGCCGCTTCTTTATCATCCGCCGCGATTTCTTCTCCCTTTAAGCCGGAAGCAAGCTCCGCATCTACACGCTTAAACTTCACATTATGGTTCTTCATTTCTAAGAACTGCATGAAGTGGTTGTCGATGATATGGGGCATGATAATGGCGTCTAAGCCCATATCCTTAAACAGCTTGATGTAGCCGGCTTGTTGGGTTTCATCGCTGACGTAATAGACGATATCCTTATGCTTATCTTTATTTTGATCCAAATATTCGTCTAACGTCAAATACTTATCGGATAAGGTCTTAAATATGACGATATCCTTGACCCGATCGTAAAACTTTTCCTCCCGCATGCATCCGTATTTCACGAAGGGATGGATGTCATCCCAATATTTGTTATACGTATCTCTTTCCTTATTATACAAAGATTTAAGCTTGTCCGCCACTCTTCTTGTAATGGTGGATGAAATCTTTTGAACATAGCCGTCATTTTGTAAGAAGCTTCTCGATACGTTCAAAGGAAGGTCCGGACAATCGATAACGCCTTTTAACAGCAGTAAAAATTCCGGTATCACTTCTTTGATGTTGTCGGCTACGAAGACTTGATTGTAATAAAGCTTGATACGTCCTTCGTTCAATTCGAACTCGTTTTTAAGCTTCGGGAAATACAATATGCCGTTCAAATTAAAGTGATAATCCATATTCAAATGGATCCAAAAAAGAGGATCGTTAAAATCGAAGAATACTTCCTTATAGAATTCCTTGTATTCCTCCTCCGTGCAATCTCCGGGATTTTTCATATACAGAGGGCGAGTATTATTCAAAGGTTTTTCTTCCTTTTGATCCTCTTTCGATTTTTTATCGTCCGCATTTGTCAAATAGATGCCGTAAGGCATAAAAGAGCAGTATTTTTGAATAATTTCTCGGACCTTGTACTCCTCACAAATGTCTTTATCGGCATCGGAAATGTGCATGATAACAGTGGTGCCTCTGTTTTTTCTCGTTCCTTCCTCCATCTCGTAGGTCGTCCCGCCGTCGCTAGCCCATTTGACCGGTTGTGCCCCTTCTTGGTAAGACAAGGTGTCGATTTCCACCTTATCCGAAACCATGAAAGACGAATAAAAGCCCAAACCGAAATGGCCGATGATTCTTCCGGAATCGTCCTTATCGTTTTTATATTTCTCCAAAAACTCTTTCGCTCCGGAGAATGCGATCTCATTGATATACCGTTTCACTTCGTCGGCGGTCATACCGATTCCGTTGTCGGAAACCTCGATGGTTTTGTTTTTTTTGCTGACTTTTACGTCAATACGGTATTCACCGCCGTCTCCTGCGGCTTCTCCTAAGCTTACCAATCTTCTATGTTTTTCAATGGCATCCACTGCATTGGATAAAATTTCTCTTAAAAAGATGTCTTTGTCCGAATACAACCATTTTTTTATGATGGGAAAAATATTCTCGGTATTTACGGATAAGTTCCCTTTTTCTCTTACCATTCAAAAATCACTCCTTTTACAGCACTTTACGATAGATAATGGTATATATACATGAAATAATTTCTTGTTAATATTAATAATTATAACCGGTACCGAATTTTAGTCAACACGAGGCCGGGTTTCGAAATAAGCAAAAAATTCAATATATATCATCCTTAACGGACTTTTTCCACAATCAGACGGTATAACCTTTCCACACATTCCTCTACGGTCAATACATCGGTATCTAATACGATATCCGGGTTTTCCGGTTCTTCGTAAGGAGCCGAGACTCCGGTAAAATCCGATATTTCTCCTGCCAAAGCTTTTTTGTACAGCCCTTTTACATCCCTTTGGATGCATGTTTCCAAGGATGATTTGACGTATACCAACAAGAAAGCGTTTTCTCTTGTTCTCGAGCGTGCGAAACGCCTCATTTTTTCATAAGGCGAGATAAAGGATACCAACGTTATCAAACCGGCATCCTGAAACAAAGCCGCCACCTCGGCAATGCGGCGGAGGTTTTCTTCCCGGTCTTTTTCACCGAAGCCAAGGTCCGAGTTTAACCCGTGTCGAATATTGTCTCCGTCCAGACGGTAGCAGACAAAATTTTCTTCCGTTAATTTTTTCTGAAGCTCTATGGCAACGGTGGATTTGCCCGATCCGGACAACCCCGTAAACCAGACCGTCAAGCCTTTTTGTCCTAAAATTTCGCAGCGTCTTTCGTAACTGACTTGGTCCTTGCTCCAAACGATATTCTTATCCTTATCCATCCGATAAACCCCGCTTTTAATTTATGCAAATTGAAGTAAAAAGTCGTACACCGTGTACGACCTTTTACCATATAAGCCCCTCGGTCCTCTTTACATAGAAGGATTAAACAGAACGCCTCTTTCACACAAATGCTTGCGTATAATGGCCGCGTTTTTGCGGTAATCCCCTTCGGACAGCTTCAAATCGTATTTGATATCCGTCGTTACTTCATCCCCTAACCATACTACGCATATGTGAGGAGGTATGACGGTGGTATCAATCAAATCGATTTCTTCCGCCGTCAATTCCACGGCCGTAACCACCAATATCATCCCGGCATCTAACAGCAAGTTGGCTACTTCTCCTAATCTTCGTATATGCTCCAATCGGTTGGGGTCCTTTAATGACCGGTCTTGCTGCTTGGCCTTAAGGTCCGCGTCAACGCCGTAGACCACGTTACCGATTCCTAAGAAATAGACGAATTCGCCGTTGTCAAACAATAATTTTTCCACTTCGCGGGCCAATTCCTTCTTGTCCGCTTCTTCTTTCCCGGTAATAATGACCAATGCGGGCTTTTGCTTGTACCGGATGGACCTTAAATCCCGTCCGATGATGCTCTTTTCCCATTTGATGTTTCGCATCACCACATAATCCCGCACCTTGCTGTATTTGTCCTTGACCTGATCGACAATGATGCCGCCTCCTGCAATTTCGTACTCGTCCACGATGACAAAGCGACCGGTTACCGGGTTTTCATGATTAAAGTCAAATGCAATGTCTTTTGCCAGTTCGAAAATGCATTCGGCTACTTCATGTCTTTCCACATAATCCTTCGTTTTGTCGGATAAATCGGAAGCGTTCAAGACCTTTACCACTTTGTCCAAACGGACACTTGCTTTCGCCGTTCCGATTTTTATATGGTATTCCTTGTTCTTAACCAAGCTGTTTTTTCCCAGCCAAAAAACATTCGCCACGATTTTTCTTCCGATACGGCAAGGAGGTTCTCCGGCTTTTGTGGCAATTTCTCCGCGGGTGATATAGATTTGGTCCTCCAATGTAAAGCCGGTAGCCATGCCCGGTATGCAAATCTCCGGTGCAGGTGCATTGAACGCTTCGATGGTCTTCACCTTGCTTTTCTTTCCGGAAGGATAGAAAATGACCGTGTCTCCTACCTTTAGCTTTCCGGTTTCTACGGTTCCGGCGACGATCCTTCGATCGTCTCCGTCTTGCGTAAATTTGTACACGCCTTGCACCGGCATACGGAAGGGCATGTCTATGGGAAGACCCGCCGTTTCAAATAAATCCAAACGCTCTAACACGGTATCCCCGTCGTACCACGGCATATTCTCCGATCGTTCCGTGATGTTGTCCCCTTGGAACCCGGAAACAGGTATAAAACACGATGCTTTAATACCTATCTTTTCTAAAAAATCGGAATAGTTTTTCTTGATATCTTCGTAAACGGATCGGTCGTAGTCCACCAAATCCATTTTGTTTACTAATACGGCAATTTGTCGAATCCCCAACATGGAAAGCAGATACCCGTGTCTTGTGGAATTTTCCATGATTCCTTCCTTCGCATCGATAACCAAAAGCGCCGCTTCCGCGTTGGAGGCGCCGGTGACCATGTTTTTTAAAAATTCCACATGACCCGGAGCATCGAGAATGAGATAGTTTCGTTTTTTCGATTTGAAAAAGCAACGAGCCGCATCAATGGTAATTCCTTGGGATCGCTCGTCCTTTAAAGCATCCAACAAAAAGGCATACTCAAAGGGTTTCGAATTTCTTCTGCAATTTTCCCGAACCTGTTCAAGCTTACCTTCGGGCAGCGAATCCGTATCCGCCAGCAATCGCCCGATGACGGTACTTTTTCCGTGATCCACATGCCCTACGATAACGATATTCATAAATTCACGCTGACTGACCTCAGCTTTTAATGTTTCTTTTATTAAGCTCATAAATCTTTCACCTTCAACTTTACAATTCGTTTTTACATATATCCGTCTCTTCTTAAATCTTCCAAGCCGCCTCCGTCTTCTTTATCCTGTTCACGGCCTGAACGCTCGGCGATATTACTCAGCTTTCCGCTTTCCAGCTCCTCGATAATTTCCGCAACGGTGGAAGCGTTGGACTCGATAGGGCTTGTACAAGGCCAGCATCCCAAAGAACGGTAGCGCTTGCCATTCCCTTGGTTATAGTAAAGTGAAACGGTGGGGATCCCTTCACGTTGTATGTATTTCCAAATATCCAACTCCGTCCAATCCAATAAAGGATGAATACGAACATGGGTACCCGGTGCAAAGTCGGTTTTGTATTGGTTCCAAAATTCCGGAGGCTGGTCTCCTATGTCCCAATCGTTGTTGCGGTCTCTCGGTGAAAAATAGCGCTCTTTGCTGCGGCTTCCTTCTTCATCCGCTCTTACGCCTACAATAACACCGGTGAAGGGTTCGGTGTTGGTATCGATTTCGTACAAACCGGTATCCTTGTTCATACGATATCTTTTCCATGTTCCCGCCAACGTGTTTCTCAATGCTTCGGTCTTTAAGCGTCTGCAGCACTCGATACGAGAGCAGTCGCCGTCCGGGAAGGTCTTTTTCGCCTTAATGGCTTCTTCGTTGATACCGTATATCATGTCCAGCTTGTATTCTCTTGCCAATCGATCTCTGTACTCGATCATTTCCGGTATTTTAAATGCCGTATCGATATGAACCAAAGGAAAAGGAACATGACCGAAAAAGGCTTTTCGAGCCAGCCACAGCAAAACCGTGCTGTCCTTTCCTATTGACCACAGCATGCATAGATTCTTAAAGCTGCTGTAGGCTTCGCGAATAATATGGACGCTTTTGGATTCCAAGCGGTCCAAATGAGTCAGTTGATTTGTCATTTACAGGACTTCCTCCTCGTTCATTTCTGTGGACTGTCATAAATTAAAGATCATTATAACACAACTAGGACATTATAGCATAAGGGCGGGCGCATTGCCATTCAAATAGCAAAACAAGGCAATTTTCCGTTGCCCTGTTTTTATATATAGATAATATTTTTTATGTTATATCATTCCAATGCTTCATTGAGAAAATCCGACATTTTTTTCGCTATATCATCCAAACCGGCGCTCTTCATCTCTATAAACCCATTCACATCGAATTTCGGATCCGTACAAACCTGCCAAAATGTACGTATCAAGGGATTGTATTGGCTCAAATCCCCGAGCTTCGACCAGTCTTCGTATTCCGGAGTACCGGGCTCGAGCATATACGAGGGATTCGATAATTTTTTTCTCCAATGTCGTTTTATTAAGCGATTCTTCATAGATTTCGACTAAGTTTTCGGGCAAATAATAGGTAACTCGAGCCAAACGCATATCGAACAAAATATCACCCGCAGTTCCCAACCATTCGTAAAACGGATCGGTAGGCTTGTTGTAAAGAATACGGCCTTTTTCGTCAAGAGTATAAAAATCGTTTTTCTCGTTTTCAAATCCTCCGTATAGCCAAATATCCATGTTTTCTTGATCCGAATACAGCCAATTAATGAAGGTCATGATTCGCTCCGGATTTTGAGCGCTTGAACCGATAACCAAACCGCTTCCCAAACGAAGATAATCATTGTTCGAGGTTAAGGGAAACACGGCGTATTCTTTGTCTTTTCGAAAAGTATACTTTGTCGTCATCCACAAACCCGGATTGTCGATAATCGAAGAGGTCTGCCCCAACGCCAAGGCTTTATAGATATCAATACTGTCTTCCGCGAATTTTTCACTGAAGATACGCTTGAGCAATTCCATTAGCTGATAAAAATCATCGACATCCGCCGCGGAATACACATTGTAGGAAGGATCGTCGTACTTTGCATAGAAAAGAACCGAAAGAAATTGATAATATCCTCGATCTCTTATATATTTATCCAAGAAATATAATGTATTGAAGTTCCCGGGAGTCTTCGGCTCGCCTCCTTCTTTAATTTTTCCCAATGCATCGACATAATCTTCAATAGAAGATATTTTAATATCGTATTTTTCAGCGATTTCCTTTTCCATCATTACATAATAGATATTGCTTCCTACACGGTTGGAGGGTAGAAACAAAGAGGGAATTCGTCGTAATCGTCAATGCCTAATGCTTTTTTCATGTACGGTCTTGTCATCAGCATGGAATAATAGTCAGGAGTCTTTTCTTTTACCAAGTCATTCAGGCGTAATATATAGCCTTCCTCGAACAACTCCTGTGCCTGCTCTATCGACGTATAATAAACATCGCAATCGTAATCGTCGCCCCCTTCCCTTGCCGCTTCCAAATCATATGGCTTTGGCAGCCATTTGATTTTCAATGTAATATTAAGTCCGTCGTCTTGGGCTTTTTTGTTGAGTTTTGCAAGCATCTCATCGACTTTGGAAGCATAACCGGGCACGGAAAGCGGTTTCGACGAATACACATATGTCACCAATCCCATCGTAATTCCGAGGTCGAGGATTCGGACAATGACGTCGATCTATCGTCTCCGGTTTCGCAACCGGATAAGAGCGACAAAACAATAAAAACCGACAGAATACATAAGAAAGACCTTCTGCTCATGACATTTTTCCTTTCCAATGTGTTGAAGTTGTTTCCCTACCGAAGAATAGACGGCCTTATCTTTTGACAGGATAAAAAGTCCCGATTGAATATCTTAATTGTACCAAACCGCTGCGCGGTAGCTCAACAGTATTTACCCTTTTCGGGTCCTAACCTTTATATTTAATTCCTATCACCTTCAAAATCGTATATAATAGCTCCCATTAATTTGATTTTGAAAGGT
>JAAYHZ010000266.1 GCA_012744235.1 Clostridiaceae bacterium | reverse complement strand
ATATTCTAACCGAGGCATGAGCTTTGGCTCAACTTCTTTTTACACCATTATATAGACTTAATCTACCGCGCTTTTCAAAATCTTCTTTCATGATAATTACGGCATTAAGAATATCGGTTTTATCGATACGATAAAGTATTAAATCGGGGTCGTCTTTTTTTAGAAGATAAGTGTAAGGAGGAGATAGAACGTTGTAATACCCTTCATGATCGACGATCATTTGCATGCATAAACTGCTTTCAACGAATATTTTCTTATCATCGCCTTCGATATCCGACGCTAAATCCATACAAACATCTAACGCCTCGTAATAGGTCGTGATTGACTGCAAATCGTATTTTTCGCAAAGCTCCTTTTTCACAAGAAGTATCGGTAGCATGGGAAGAGAAAATTCCGACATCATGATTCCGTATATCCTTCCGTCGATCATTGAGAATTCTTTGAAAGCCGGATAAGAGTGATAAAAAGCATAGGTATACGGCGCATGATGATAAATCAAATCGGTAAGGTCCGCGATCACCTCATTTTGCACGAGTTTGTATAAGTTATCTATAATGACATCGGATCCATAGAGGCCGTTTGCCTGAAAAATGTCCGGTGCGTCTCCCGAATCGATCAACAGCTTTAAAAAGTCTGAATATCTTTTATTCGGATCGGTAAATACGAATTCGACGGTAATACCTAACGCATTCCGGCTTAAAATATTCAGCTCATCGATGATCATATCGACGCTTTCCTTTTGCCTATCCGTTAAAATTCGATCGCATAAAACCGTAAATCGGGTATCGAAATTCGCAGCAGGTTCCGCCTTTTCTCCTGCTTTTGTCGTTTCGGTTTTTAATTCCGTTACGGAAGATTCATTCGCCGGAAGATTCGCATCTTATCCTGCACTGCATCCGGTCAAATAAAGAATCAAGAAAATCAATAAGACCTTTTTCATAAAGCCTCCTTATGAATAACATAATTTGGTTTTAATCGGTTTTCAATGATTTTCAAAGACTATGAAAACCAATATAATAAATCAAAGAAACCCAAAAAGAAAAGAAGTATACGAATTTTCACTAGATCTCGGCATTCTTATTTTTCCGCTCGTTAACAAAAAGCACGTACATCGAAGTCATATTATTACAAATAAAGGAAACACACTGCCACACATATACATTATATAACAAAATAAAAAATTGTAAATATATCTGTTTTGTTTATATAATTTATATATTCTATAAAAATATCAAAGTCCTACAACCGTGTTATGCAGGTTTTCGGACTTTGATAATTCCAAAATGGATTGTGTTTTGCTTCGACTCTTCTTTTATCTACGCTTTCCTCGCTTTTTTACATCTTCTCGGATTGCCGAAAAGCAAGCATCGTCGACGGTTCCCTTCTCGCGGAATGTTGTGATCGTACTTTCCATAACCTTGAAATTTAACGTTGTTCCCTCGCTGTCGGCAAGGTAATCTAAGGCTCTGTCCGATGAGATTCCGAAATTACCTGCGGTTTGCACCGCATCCATATTGGCACCTAAGAAAATAAACTCCCAGCCGAATCTTTCTTTTTGCCTTTCAATCAGAGCTTTAATCTTTTCGACGGAGTATTCTCGGCTTGAATTCTCTTGTCCGTCGGTAATGATCACAAACAACACCTTTTCCGCACGATAGTCTTCCGCCGTGTGTTTTTGTACGTTACCGATTTTTTCAATGGTAAATCCTATGGCATCCAAAAGTGCCGTCGAACCGCCTACCGTGTACTCGTTTTCCGTTATGGGGCTAACCGCTTTAATATCAATTCGATCATGAAGCAGTTCATAGCCGTGATTAAAAAGCACCGTGGTAATACGGCATTCCCCTTCGATTGCCTTCTGTTTAATCAGCATGGAATTGTATCCGCCGATGGTGTCCGATTCCAATCCGCTCATTGATCCGCTTTTGTCAAGTATAAATACCAGCTCGGTTAATCCCTTTTTCATTTTCACAACCTCCAATGATTAATTTCAAACTCAGAATACCGCTTTGCAAAGAGGTTGTGGTCGCTTTAAAAGCGACAAATTTCTTCATTGTGATGTTTCTATCCGCCTAAAAGCGGCTGGTCATATGCAAACAAAACCTCGTTAATTCGGAAGATATCGTAAATGCCGTTTGCAATAAAGTATTCTACGATAACGTCGAACTTGACAGCCTTTGAAAGAGCATAACCTGCTCGTTTTAAAAAAGCATCGGTTTCATCGAGGTTCAATTTCAATGCTACCGCAAGAGCAATGAAGGTACGTTTACTAGGCACATAGCTTTTATTGCTCCTTATTTTCGAAAACAATTTGCGATCAAGGTTCGCTCGTTTATATACTTCCACATCCGTCATTCCTTTTGCATCAATCAAACGAAAAAGCATTCGGGAAAAGGGCTCATCCAAGTTTCCGATCAAATCCTCAAGCCGGTCGGCAATCATGGGAGCCAAGGAAATCGAGTCTCGTAAAATCGCGTCCTTATATTCTTCCTTCATTTCGTCCGCACGAGTTAAGGCTTCCCATTCCGTTTCAAGGACTTTTCGTCTCTTGGCTTTTTTTGAATCGACGTAATGATCGTCTATGTAGCTTTCTACGGCGCCTAACAATTCACGGCTTATGATAAAGGAGGATTTATCGAATACCGCCAATGTGACATCCATATCGTGATCTTGTAGGAAATCTTGAATGGCAGAAGTCGCCACCTTTAATGCTTCGTCTTTCGGATAGCCGTAGATTCCGCTTGAGATCAAGGGAAAAGCAATACTTTCGCAATTGTTTTTATAAGCTAACTCTAATGAATTTAAAAACGCGGCTCGAAGCTCTTTTTCGTTTTTATCCTTGTTTCTTTCCGAATAGACGGGCCCTGCCGTATGGATGATATACTTGGCAGGCAGATTAAATCCCGGAGTAATAACCGCTTCACCGGTCTTAATCGGGGCCAATTTATCGCAAGCGGCCTGAAGCGGCTCCGCCCCCGCCGCATGAAATATGGCTCCGCAAACACCGCCTCCTTGTTTCAATTCGGTATTTGCGGCATTCACAATTGCATCTACTTTCATCTTTGTGATGTCTTGTCTTATGATGGTAAAAGGCATTCGGATTCACCTCCGCCGAAATTATTCAAAAAAACTTTTGGCATAACCGTTATTATCCCTTCACTATCCATCGTATACAAATTATTCAATAAACGCAATTGATCGTATGCAAAAAACTTGTTTTCCTTTTACTAGCATTTATATTATTAATACGAAATTATCTATATACGTTTTATGCATTGACGATAAATATTATTAAGAATATACTATGCAAATAGAGAGGTCCTGTGTAAAACACGGAACAAACTATTTTATAGGGGAAAGTGATTTTTGTATGTATAAAAGATTTTTGGTTTTTTTATTTCTCTTCCTTTTCGTATCGGGACTTACGGCATGCCAAAACACGGAACAGCTTCCTCCCGTCTCTTCGGAATCGGAATCGGAATCCGTTTCCGAACCCGAACAATCGCAATCGGAAGAATCGCCTTTGAGCCTATACAAATCGGTTTTATTAAACGATATTCCTTTTTTCAGTGACAATCGAGAGCTGTTCATCTCCGAGATTAGCCGGGTCGTAAGCGAAGACAGCAGCGTGAAAGCAAAAGCGACAAAATTTGCGTTGATCGACCTTGACAAAGACGGAGCTTTGGAAATCATCCTTTGGCTGGTCGTAAATGACAACGACGATTTCGGGTTTGAAATATTACGCCGTAAAGACGATAAGGTCTTAGGCTACACCTTGTGGTATCGCGCCTTTATGGAATTAAAAGAAGACGGAACCTTCTCCTTTTCCGGCGGTGCAGCGGATTTCGGATACGGTACCATTGCTTTCACGGAAGACGGTTACGAGGTAAACAAAATATCCTACAGCGAGTCTTCCTTTGATTCCGACAACAATCAAACCGTCTCCTATTTCGTTAACCAAAAGAAAGCGTCAAATGAAGACTTTCTGGCAGCTATTGACGAGCAAAGCAATAAAAAGGATGTCGTTTGGTATGATTTTTCGGAGGAAAACATAAAGACTCATATCCGATAAGAGTTCTTTCGACGAACGAAGCTTCTAAACCGTTTAAACCGTTTTTTCTACCGTGATTCGCAATTATGAAATGAATGATGTCGCAATCATTCATTTCATAATTCTCGTATTTGTGCTATGTCCCCTTTCGTCGAGAAAATATATATTATGATTCTACTGCAAAAACTCAAGTAAATCTATACAATTAATGTACCTAGAAAATTTCATAAAAGGCTCTTAAAAAGCCTCGAAACACTTGAAAACACTAGACTTGAGACAGGTTTTAT
>JAAYHZ010000030.1 GCA_012744235.1 Clostridiaceae bacterium | reverse complement strand
CGGAGGAATTCCCGAGCGGCCAAAGGGGGCAGACTGTAAATCTGTTGGCAGTGCCTTCGGTGGTTCGAATCCACCTTCCTCCACCAAAAAAGACTGTCGATGAATGTCGACAGTCTTTTGCATAATACGAGAAATTTTTCGAGATATTATCGATCTTAGTATTTCGTATCTTTGGCAAAGGGGCGATATTTGTCCAAAACCGCTTTGAACCAATCCATGTTACGGACTTCATCGTAAAATTTGTTTGTGTCAATGTAGTCCGGCACCCGCTTGATTTCGTTGCCTTCGTAACCCGAATATACTGTTGATTTATCAAATACATGGTCTTTGACCAAAATGGAAACGTGTACGGTTTTCGTCGGCAGCTCGTCGTACATTTTACCGTGGAAGAGCCCCAAGTCCAAGTATTTCGCCGCATATACATAATCCTTTAGCATAATGTATCGATTGGCGATATAGATGTACAGCTCGCATAAATGATAGTGGTTAAATCCGTAGTCGGATTGATCATAAATCAAACGAAGCAAGTCAACGGCTTTTTCGAAAATATTTATTTGCTCATCCGGTGGTGATGATGTGTACAAAGCGATGTTTCGAATTTTTATAACCAACATATAAGTTAATTGATTGATGTTGCTTCGTACGACTTCGAACCATTTATCGCTTTCTCTGTCGTAAATTTCCTCAAGTTCTTCCTCTTGAGAATAACCATAGGTGGGAAAACGATTGTTGTATTCGAGGGCCTTCTCCGTATCTCCTTTATCACTGTATAGACTGCTTAGCATAGACAAGGCGGAATAATGAACGGAATCCAAAGGACATTCGTCCAAGATTCGATTGCAAAGATAAAACAATTCGTCCTCATTGGCAAGAGGAACATAGTTGCCGTTTTCATCGAAATTATTAGGCGCATTGTAATACAAGCCGAAAATATACTTTTCCATGATTCGGTAATCGTTCGGATATTCGTAATAGGCTTTTCGGATAAAGTCAAATGATTTATTTTCTTTACCTAAGTTCTTCAAGCGCGTGTATTCGGACAAGATTTCGTCGATTTTTTCTTGTTTTTTTGACAAATCGACGCCTAACAATTCGTCCGTCGTCACATTGAAAAAATTCGCCAAAACGGGAAGCATGGAAATGTCGGGTAAAGCCGCGCCGGTTTCCCATTTCGAGACGGCTTGAAAGGATACGCCCAATCTTTCGGCAAGCTGCTCCTGCGTTAAATCCGTCTTTTTTCGCAGTTCTTTTATTTTCTTTCCCAAACGATCCATAATTCTTTCTCCTTATCGTTGATTTTGCTTGCAAGCTACTTCCATTATAATCCTTGATAAAGCTTTATCCATATAACCGTATTTGAATTCTATTCAACCGCGGTTCGAATAATGGTATTTGCCGATATAAAAAACAGGCGGCCTTTGAAGAGCGCCTGTTATGCTTAAATTCTTTTAGCTTTATTTACCTATAGTATTTTTTATGAATCTTATCAAATTGTCCATTGTCAAATAAAGGTCCTTTTGGGCTCGCAATTTTGCTTGCGGGAAATCAACGGCAACGCGGTTGATGCTGAATACGGCCGATACCCCCGTTTCGTATACCGGGTCAATATCGTCACCGATATCGCCGACAATGGCGATTACGGGAACATGAGCGAGTTTTGCACGCTTGGCAACACCGATCACAACTTTCCCTCGCAGCGTTTGCGAATCGATTTTTCCTTCTCCCGTGAACACAAAATCCGCATCTTTTACAAGGCTATCGAATTGAACGGTATCCAACACCGTTTCAATCCCCATTTGAAGCCTTGAGCCGAAGAATACATGCATACCGTAGCCCATGCCGCCTGCCGCTCCTGCTCCGGGCATGCTCTCGGATTCGATTCCTATATCCCTTTTTACGATTTCGGATACATGACGCAACCCTTTGTCCAATTCTTCGACCATGGAGGGGTCCGCTCCTTTTTGAGGTCCGAAAATATGGGCAGCGCCGTTCGTACCGAATAAGGGATTGTTGATATCACACATAGTCGTAATGGATACATCTTTAAGTAGGGGATTTAATGTTTTTGCATCGATAGCGGCAATGTCTTTTAGTGTTCCGCCCGTGGGAACGAATGACTTTCGATTCCGGTCGAAAAATACAACACCACAGGCGGCTGCCGCACCGGTTCCGGCATCATTGGTAGCGCTTCCGCCGAGACCTACAATGACATGCTTCGCTCCCTTTTTTACGGCATCCAAAATCAATTGTCCTACGCCGTAGGTGGTTGTCAAGGAGGGATTTTTTTTGTCACCCACCAAGGGTAGACCTGCGCAAGCCGCCATTTCAATGACGGCGGTTTTTCCATCGTCCAGCATTCCGTAAAAGGCATCCATATCTTCGAAGTAAGGACCTTTGACCGTGGTATATACTTTCGTTCCTCCTGCCGCTTGTAAAAAAGCATCCACACTTCCTTCTCCGCCGTCCGCCACGGGGATTTTTTGAATTTCAGCGGAAGGATAATACTTTTTGACGGCTTCTTCCATGATGTCACATATTAAGGATGAACTCATCGTCCCTTTAAAAGAATCGGGAATAAGGATTACTTTTCTCATCGGCAGCCTCCTGTTATCCGTATATCTACGGTTTTTATTTCATTATACCTTATATCTCATTGCACCGAAACTACCTTAAAATCAAATAGGCGATATAAACGCCGATGATGGATGCCAGACCGACCACGAGAGTTCCTAATGTTTGAGTCTTGTAGCCGTCCTGTGTTTTCATGGAACCGAAGTTGGTAACAACCCAGAAATAGCTGTCGTTTGCATGGGATACGGTCATAGCACCCGCTCCGATGGCAATTACCGTTAAAGCGCCTAGCATTGGCGTATTGAATCCCATGGTTGCCATTAAGGGAGCCATGATACCGGCTGTGGTGGTGATGGCGACCGTAGAGGATCCTTGGGCGGATTTTAATATGGCTGCCAATATAAAGGGGAAGAAGATACCGATGGTAGCCAGTACGGTTGAATTTTCGGTGATATAGGGGACGATGTTTGTTGAGGCAATGACCTTTCCTAAAACCCCGCCTGCCGCCGTTACGAACAAGATGGGACCGGTAACCTTTAACGTTTCGTTCGTAAGGTCATAAAAATCGGCTCCTTTTTTGGTGCTAAACAAAAGCGCTATGGCTAAAATCGCACCTACCGCCAAAGCGATAATGGGAGTACCTAAGAAGGCGATAAGAGAAACGGACAAACCGGCCATGGAAAACGCGGAAGAAATGGCCATTAAAAGAATGGGAACAACGATGGGAGCGAAAGAGGCCCAAGCATTCGGCAATTTTCCATAAGATGCAACCAACTCCTCGTAGGTTTTTTCAACACTGCCTTCTACGACGATGTCGGCTTCGTCATTGGCTTTGACTTTCTTGCCGATAAACAAGGAGAAGAAGTAAGCGGCAATCAGACTGGGGATCGACAGAACGATACCCAAGACGATAACCAACAGTAAGTTTTCACCGTATCCCAATGTATTCGCCGCCGCAATGGGACCCGGCGTCGGAGGGATAAAGCAGTGGGATATATACAAGCCTAAAGACAAACACATGGTCATGGCAACGGAAGAGACCTTTGTACGTTTTACAAGAGCTTTGCGAATGGGGTTTAAGATGACAAATCCGCTGTCGCAGAAGACCGGGATGGAAACAATCCAACCCATAATGAGCATGGCCAGCTGAGGATTCTTTTTGCCCACCAAACGTACGACACAGTCGGACATTTTCAATGCGGCACCGGTTTTTTCAAGCAACGTACCGACCAAGGCACCGAATATGATGACAATTCCGATGCTTGAGAAGG
>JAAYHZ010000265.1 GCA_012744235.1 Clostridiaceae bacterium | reverse complement strand
AATCAGTACTTCACCGCCTCCTCCGGCTACAAAACTGGACAATACAACCTTTTCCTTGTTGTCCTTCGGATCTTGGATAAGGATCCCCTTAAAAAAGCAAAAATTCCTGCAAGATTGCTCCAAATACTCATAACCTTTCGTCATATAATCCTCCGTTATGCCGTAAGGACTTGATTAATAAACACAACGTATTATATCACACATATTTCAAAAAGGTAAACAAATTATGAACAAAGGGTATCCAAAAGGCACCATATATCAAGTTATTACAAATTATCATAAGAAAGATCAATAAAATTAAAGGTTTAAAGGATTGTATATCAGACCATACTAATACCTGTGTGAAAACAATAACGGATCACGTATGGGAAAGAATATGACAACAAGAAAATACGTAGGTATGGATATCGGGTCCACCACGGCAAAAGTCACGGTACTTGACCGGAATAAAAAAGTTTTATACAGCGAATACAAAAGACATCATACCAACATCAAAGAAACCGTGGAATCCATGATAAAAAACATTTGCCGCTTTGCGGATGCAGGCGGCATGACCGTCACCGTTACCGGCTCTGCCGGAACGGCGATTTCGAAGCACTTGTCCTTGCCGTACATGCAAGAAGTGCTTGCATGTACGAAGGCCGTTGAGTTTTTACTTCCCCAAACCGATACGGCGATTGAGTTAGGAGGAGAAGATGCAAAGATTACGTTCTTTAAAGGCGGCTTGGAGCAAAGGATGAACTGAACCTGTGCCGGAGGCACCGGCGCTTTTATCGATCAAATGGCGGCTTTATTGAATACCGATGCCATAGGCTTGGACCGATTGGCGGAAAAGTACAAATATATTTATCCGATTGCCTCTCGCTGCGGTGTCTTTGCGAAAACCGACATCCAACCGTTATTAAACGACGGTGTGGCTAAAGAAGATATCGCCGCCTCCATATTTCAAGCCGTAGTCAACCAAACCCTAAGCGGATTGGCCTGCGGAAGGCCCCTCAAAGGAAATATTGCGTTTTTAGGCGGACCTTTGCATTATTTACCGCAGCTTCGACGCCGCTTCATCGAAACCTTGTCTCTTTCCGAAGAACAGGCTCTTATCCCGGACGACGGCCGGCTTTTCGTTGCCTACGGTGCGGCGCTTTCTTCTTTTGAGCAAGAGCCTTTATCCGCCGAGGAAATTTTGGAGCGATTGTCTCATCCTTACGACGACTCTTTTTTTGAAGTGCCTCGCCTTCGCCCTTTATTTAAAAACGAAAAAGAATACACGGATTTTCATAAAAGACATAAAGAAAAAACAACGGTACATGCCGTAAACCCTCATGATCCTCTCGAATGTTATCTCGGTATCGATTCCGGATCCACAACAACGAAAGCGGTTCTGATTGACAAAGAAAAACGTTTGATAAAAACCTTCTACAGGTCTAACGAAGGTAGTCCCTTGGTCCAAGCCTGCCGCATCCTGCAAGATATATACGACGAATTTCCGAATATCAAAATCCTGTATTCGGGCGTCACCGGATACGGCGAGCTTTTGATCAAGGCCGCCTTAAAAGTCGACTTCGGCGAAATCGAAACCGTTGCTCATGCCAAAGCGGCGCAATTTTTCGTTCCCGATGCGGACTGCATTATCGATATCGGCGGTCAAGACATGAAGTGTATCACCGTCAAGGACGGCGTTATAGACAATATTATGCTAAACGAAGCCTGCTCCTCCGGCTGCGGTTCTTTTCTCGAAGCCTTTGCACAATCCTTAGGCATGTCAGCGGAATTGTTCTCTAGGGAAGCGATTGGTGCGAAAAATCCGGTTGACTTAGGGTCGCGGTGCACCGTTTTTATGAATTCCAGGGTACAGCAAGACCAGAAGGAGGGAGCCACCGTAGGAGACATTTCCGCAGGGCTTTCGTATTCGGTAATTAAAAACGCATTGCATAAAGTAATGAAGGTAAAAAGTCCCGAAGACTTAGGAAATCGCATTGTAGTACAAGGAGGTACGTTCCGCAACGATGCCGTTCTAAGGGCTTTTGAAATCGTATCGGGCAAAATCCCCTACAGACCGGACATAGCGGAATTGACGGGAGCTTTCGGAATCGCTCTTTTGGCTATGGAAAAAGGAAAAAAAAGCACATTCAGTACGCTGATCGGAAAAGAAGAGTTGAAAAAGTTCATGGTGACTACAAAGACTGCAAGGTGCGAACGCTGCTCCAACCGATGCCTTTTGACCGTAAGCCTTTTTTCCGACGGCAGAAAATATATATCCGGCAATCGGTGTGAAAAAGGAGCCGACGAAGAAAAAACCCAAGAAAGACCTTCGGATCTGTACGAATACCGCTTGGAAAGGTTTTTTTCTTACCGGCCGTTAAAATATCCGATCCGGGGCACCGTCGGAATACCGAGAGCCTTGAACATGTTCGAACAATACCCTTTTTGGCATGTTTTTTTTACCCGATTGGGGTTTCAAACGGTTTTATCCTCTCCCTCATCAAAAAAGCTTTATGAAAAGGGTCTGGAAACCATACCGGCGGATACGGTTTGCTATCCTGCCAAATTGATGCACGGTCATATTAAGGATCTGATTGAAAAAAACCCCGACTATATCTTCTATCCCTTGCTCCCTTACGAGAAAAAAGAATTTAAGGATGCGGATAACTGCTACAACTGCCCCATTGTAGCCTCCTATTCCGATACCATAAAAAACAATACGGAATTCCCGCAAAACGTAAAGTTTTTAAATCCTTGTCTGCCTTTTCATGAAAAGAGAAGACTCATACAAAGGCTACATGAAGAATTTGCATTTTTGGGAATATCGAAAAAAGAGGTGGAGGATGCCGTCAAAGCGGCCGATTCGGAATACCGTGCCGCGAAGGAAGACATACGAAAAAAAGGCGAAGAAGTCTTGCGGATTTTAGAGGAAACCGGACAAAAGGGAATCGTCTTATCCGGTCGTCCCTACCATACGGATCCCGGCATACACCACGGAATTAACCGTTTAATTACACAAATGGGCTTATCGGTATTGACGGAGGATTCGGTGGCGCATTTATTACCGGTCCGGCGTCCGTTACGAGTTTTGGACCAATGGACATACTCTTCCAGACTGTATGCCGCAGCGGAATATACCGGTTCCAATCCTTTATTGGAATTCGTACAGCTAACCTCATACGGCTGCGGAATCGATTCGGTGACCGCCGACCAAGCGGCGGAAATCTTGCAGAAGTACGGCAAAAAATCGACGCTTTTGAAAATCGACGAAGGCTCCGGCTTAGGTGCCGTACGAATCCGACTGCGCTCGCTGAAAGCCGTCATGACGGATGACAATACGCAAAAGCCCGTTGTCGATTCAAAAAATGTATGCTTTCCATTGTTTACAAAGGAAATGAAAAAAAAGCATACCGTATTGGCTCCCCAAATGTCTCCCCTTCATTTCGACTTGCTAAAGGAAGCCTTCATAAGCGAAGGGTATCGCTTAAACGTGTTACCGATACAAACGCCATCTACGGTGGAAACGGGGTTAAAATACGTCCATAACGATTCTTGCTATCCTTCCATCCTGATCGTCGGCCAAATCATCGAGGCGTTACGGTCGGGAGAATACGACACCGACAACGTTTCGGTAATCATCACACAAAGCGGCGGAGGATGCAGGCAATCCAATTATTATGCCCTCATTCGAAAAGCCTTGTGCGAAGCCGGATTTTCCCATGTACCGATCATCTCCTTAAGCACTCTGAAAACCGATACTCAGCCCGGATTCTCCTTTACCCTGCCTTTAGCCCGGAAATGCTTGACGGCTCTTGTTTACGGAGATTTATTGGTGAGACTGATTCTTCAAACGCGCCCTCATGAAAGGACAAAAGGCTCGGCCCGGTCGCTGTACGAAAGTATGCTCCCTTCCCTTTACGAGAATATTCGATCCTGCTCCTTTTCGCATTTTCGAGAAAATATACGAAGCATTGTCCGTGCTTTTGAAAATATCCGGGTTTTCGACATACCGAAGCCGAAGGTGGGAATCGTAGGAGAAATATTCGCCAAATACAACCCCTTATCCAATAACAATTTGACGGAATTTTTAGAAAAGGAAGGCGCCGAAGTGCACCTTCCCGATCTGTCCGATTTCTTTTTGTACTGCCTGTATACCCGCATCGCCAAATACGAGCTGGGTTTGGCAAACCGTGTTACGAAGCTATCCGGAAGCTTAGGCTTAAGGCTGTTTGACGTATACCGATCCCCTGTTTTACACGCATTGGAGGATAGCAAGCGGTTCGACCGCCCCGGATCCATACAAACCAAAGCGCAGTTGGCGAAAGAATTTATTTCCTTAGGCCATCATACCGGGGAAGGCTGGCTGATCACCGGCGAAATGGCGGAAATGATTGAAAAAGGTGTAAGCAACATACTTTGCGTACAGCCATTTGCATGCTTGCCCAATCATATTTCGGGAAAATCGGTTTTCAACGCCATCAAAAAGAAATATCCTCATGCAAATTTAGCGGCCGTGGATTACGACCCCGGAGCCAGCGAAGTCAACCAAATCAGCCGCATTTTGTTGATGTTAGGCAATGCCAAAAAGAATATGAATATCCGGTAGGCTTATCGATATTCCAAGCAGCGCTTCCGGTAGTGGCAGTAAAGCTCGAAGGACACTTCGGCAGGAACGCCGTGATCGCAAGTGGGAATGTATCCTCCCCTTTTTTTCATCACCGGTAAAAGCTCGTCCAAATACCGGTCAATGGCGTCCTTGCTTTTTGCCAATACCCGTTTATCGATTCCGCCGGACATAACCATATAGGGTCTTTGGGCCCCGGTTACCCGAACATCGCAGCCGGAAGCCACCTCGAAGGGCGACATACGATCCACACCGATATCGCGGTAAACGTCGATAACGGAATCCAAATAGCCGTCGGTGGCAACATGGATGTATAAATGCCTTTCTTTGTCAAGCTGTCTTCTTTTTACGTTTTGGATATATTGTTGATAGTAAGGCATTAAAAATTCCCGTATCATCTCAGGAGAAATCAGCGACCCTTTGTTGTAGCAAATATCTTCGTCGAACAAAATCTCATCGACGGTAACGTGCTTTTGGTATTCCTCCGTCAACCGATCGGCAACCGCAAGCCACGCTTCCATACACTCATGGATTAATTTAGGGTTGTCGTAGAACATGTACAAAAGCTCCACCGGTCCGATGAGACTTCTTAGGTACATGTATCCTCCTACCACGTATTGGGTAACGATTTGACCTTCCCTTGCGGCTTTTACGGCCTTGGCCATGTGAATATCCAAATTCTTAAATCTATCCTTGGAGCCGGGATCCATTCTCCATTTGCAATTTTCCTCCCAGGTCTTCTTATCTTTTACCGGGTGGTCCAGATATTCCGGCATAAATCCGTTTCTTCTTCCTTTAAAGCATAGGACCCGGCGTCCGACTTTGTCCTGCACCACCTCATGCTCGCCCCTGTCTTCCAGCACCATTTCCGGATAGTAGGGGTCAAAGGGCGCTTCGCACCCTCCTATCACCGGTAAGAAGAATTGGGCATCGTCGTCGTATCCGAATATCTCTTTTCTCTTCACCGGATCCATGACGGTCTTTTCATCGACCTCTCCCCGTTCGATCCATGCCTCCAAGCAGTAATAGCCGAACTCCTTTTGGTATATTCTTGCACCGGGCTTAATGGCATAGGTGTCTCTTAGAATTCTTGCGCTTTCCGACATTTTTTCATAAGGAACCGGTTTTGAAATGCCAAGATCTTTATCGTTCAGTTCCATATTTTTTCTCCTTATCCTCCGATGTATTCTTTCCGCCATTTTTCCCAAAAGATGTCCTTCCCTCGATCGGACATGAGATTTCCGATATCCTCTCTTGTTGCGCCTTCCTCGAACATTCTTTCAACCGTTTCGCAAGCTTCGATAAAGCTCAAAACAACTTCTACGGAATTCTTGTCAATATGAACGGCTTCCGAGAAAACGCCGCGGGCACCGTCTCTTACGGCGGCATAAACAAAATCCTTTGCCAATGTTTTATCCAGCAATCGATGGTAGATGCTGCACATTCTCCACATGAAGGGTACACTGCAGCCGTGAGAAATAATCCGAGGATTCAGCTTCGGCGAAACGGAAGGATCATACATGGTAATGCCTAAGGTATCCAAATGCTTCAGATGCTTTTCCGTCATATCCTCGCAGTGGAGGCTTCGCCTGCCCGGCTCCACGTCCGAATAAAGGATTTCCAAATAAGGTATGACGAAATCCTCCCACATATCGGGAGGCACCAAAGCGGCGCAATCGTCGCAAATACCGGTTAAGTTTTTGTACTCAATACCGATCACCTTGGCATAAAATTTTTTATACCGTATAACGCTGTAGGCGATTTTTTCAAGCATAGTCTTCAATTTTTCAGGCTCATCGTACAGGGAATAATAAAGGTCCAAATCCAGCATGGTATAGGCCTCCGTAACGGGGCCTTCGTAAGTCATACCGAAACCCACGTTTTTTCCCGGGAAAGCTTCCATGAGCTTCTCACGATACTCCAAGAAGAAAGGAATCTTTCCCTCTTTGGAAAAATCTCTTTCGCGGCTCAATATTTCGATCCACTCATTAATGGAAAACGCGGACCTTTCGTAATTGACTTCTCCGTCTCCCTCGGGGAATACCAAGGGAACGCCGACACCGTTTAAATGTCCGTAGGAAACGGGCGGTGTGGAGATGCCCGGTCGCCTTATACGAGGGTTGTTCCCGAAAATTTCCAGATAAGCATTCACATTTTTCGGGTCGTACATTTTGACAGCCGCCTTGTAATCGGTGTTAAATTCGTAGAGCGAAACTTCCGCCAACTTCGCCAAAGTGCTAACCGACGAATTGACGTACCAAAGGAATTTTTCCTTTTCTTTTACGTTTTTACTCATATTTTGTCCTTTCAAGCAAAATATTTTTAAAAGGGCGCTTTCGCGCCCGTAATCTTGTTATTTCAAAAACAGCTCGATAACCGGCACCGTGACATTGGGCTTTTTCACGGGCAAGTTCAAAACCAATCCGTTATTATCCGTTTTCTTCATAATGATTTCGGAGGCATCGTTCAAAAGCTGTGCGTATTCTACCTTATCCGCCATTCCGTCTAAGAACAGATGCTTAAACGGCCATGCAAATACATGCAAATACAAGGTCTTCGTCTTCGGATTGTAGGTGTAACGGCAGTCCCTCGGGCAAATGTATTCGTCGGGCGCTTGGGTGCATCCGTAGATGGACCTGCCGTGGCGCTTCATCCATGTGCCGATTCCTTTCAGCCGTTCCAACGCCCTGTCGTCGAATTCTCCTCGAGCGGTAGGTCCTACGTTCAAAAGCATATTTCCGCCCTTGCTGACGGTGTCAATCAGCATTTGGACAAGCATATCTACGCTCTTCCAGGATTCTTCGTCTCGATGGTAACCCCAAGAACCGGAGAAGGTCTGGCAAGCTTCCCAAACAACCGGTTTCCCGTTGACCTTTAACCATTCACGGGGCTGGTACTGCTCCGGAGTCTTGATGTCTTGGTCGATCTGCAAACGGTCGTTAATGATGATATCGGGCTGATGCTTTCTTACCAATTCAATCAGCTATTCCGATCTCCATTGGTCTTTTCCTTTTCCTTCGAAACGGTCGGATTTGGCAACGGAAAAGTCATACCACAAAATATCGATCTTGCCGAACTTGGTAACCAGCTCTTCCGATTGCTTGTAGAGATATTCGACATAAAGATCCAAATTCCGTTCTTTATCCTGTGCAATATACTCCGGATTATCTCGCATAGGATGGCAGTGGTCGACGGTGTAGTGAGGATGGTGCCAATCCAACAGGGAATGATAGAATCCCACCTTTAAGCCTTCTTCTCGGAAAGCTTCTACCATGGGTTTTAACAAATCTTTTCCGTAAGGCGTATTGGGCGCTTTGTACCAAGTATACGCCGTATCCCACAAACAGAAGCCTTCATGGTGCTTTGTGGTGATAACAAAATACTTCATACCCGCTTCTTTTGCGGCTTTTGCCCATTCTCTTGGGTTGTACAGATCGGGATTAAAGTATTTGAAATACTTTTCATATACCTGTACGGGAATCTTTTCGTAGGACATGACCCATTCGTGACGGGCAGGCAGTGCATAAAGGCCCCAATGAATAAACATTCCAAAACGATCGTGGACAAACCATTCGGTATTGCCGGGCGTCTTATCGGGTTGCGGAATCATGATAGATCCTCCTTTCGCAACGAAAAATGCGGAATAGTTGAATACGTATTTAGTATATCATCCCCTGTCCGGCTGTCAATTGCAATCTCGTATAAGGAAACCCGAAGGAAGGGAAATGCCGGGCCCGAGTAAAACCCAATCGTTTCCCGGTCTTCCGGATATTACTTGTGTTGTTTTTACAATCATCCGAACACAGTAAGAGGCGATTGTGATATAATTGAAGAACAATTCAATAGATTCAGGTGGTCAAATGGATAAAAAAATTGAGCGACAGAAAAGGCTGCTAAAAATTTCAATAGGTCTGGCAATTTTTTTCTTTCTTCTTTCCGGGCTATTGATATATCTCAACTTTGATTACTTAGCATTTAAATTTTTAATCACACAAAAATACATATATACGGATACGCTTGATACCGTTTACGACAAGTATTTAAAAACCGATCCGAACGGCAATTATTTAAGAAACTTTGACGATTTGGTAATCGCCCTGTCCACCATCGGCATCACCTATGAGAATAAAGACAATTACACGTATTTGTATATTCCAGAAGCATACGAGGCGTACAAAGCGTATACCATGGACAAAGGCTTAAAAACCGAGGTCCGCATTATCAACGATGATATCGTGTATCTTAGTCTGACCAATTTTTCCAAATACTCTTTGGACTTGATCAAGAAAAACATGGATGTTCTGACAAGCCGCAAAAATATCATCATTGACCTTCGGGATAACGGAGGCGGTCGGGTGGATATCATGCGCAAAACCGCTTCTTATTTCCTGCCGAAAACCGCCGTTATCGCTCAAGTGCGCTACCGCAACCGAATACAAATTACCAAGTCGCGCACAAAGCAAGTCTTAAGCTATGATAACATATATATTCTTCAAAGCGGTTCGACGGCCAGTGCCTCGGAAAACCTGATCGCCGCTTTAAAAGACAATTTGGATAACGTAACGCTCATCGGAGAAAACACCTTCGGTAAGGGCATCGGCCAGCTGACCATTCCTTTGAAGGACGGATATGCGGTAAAAGCAACAACCCTTTTATGGCAATCTCCGAAAGGATATGACATTCATCTGAAAGGAATCGCTCCCGATATCGAATACGGCGATCCGGATATGTTAGAGTACGCTATTGAATTGTTAAACAGCGTCCTAAGTACGGAAAACGTTGAATAAGAAATTAAAAAAGCCCGGCGGGACCTTGGTCCTCCGGGCTTTATACATACCGGTTTAATCTCTCTCACTGAGCTTTGTATATTTTTTCGGCGTAACCACGTTTTTGTATGCCGGTCTCATGATCTTTCCGCCGTTAATCAATTCCTCGATGCGGTGTCCGCACCATCCTACGATTCGGGATACGGCGAACAGGGGCGTGTACATATCCTTCGGTATCCCCAGCATATCCAACAAGAAGCCGGAATAAAAGTCTACATTCGCACTGATAGCTTTATTCAAGCCCTTATGCTCGTTAAACAAAGCGGGCGATATTCTTTCGATCATATCGTACAATTTAAATTCATCCGTTCTGCCGGTTTTTTCGGCCAAGTATTTGGCTTGTTCTTTTAATATGACGGCTCTGGGGTCGGATAAGGTATAAACCGCATGGCCGATCCCGTATATCAAGCCGGTCCGGTCATAAGCCTTCTTTTGCAGTATCTTTTTTAAGTAATCCGCCACTTCGTTTTCATCGTCCCAGTTCTTCACGTTGGCCTTAATCTCATCCATCATGCCCATAACCTTTATGTTTGCACCGCCGTGCCTCGGCCCCTTCAAAGAACCGATGGCCGCTACAATGGCGGAGTAAATATCCGTTCCGGAAGAGGATACTACGTGGGTGGCAAATGCCGAGTTGTTACCGCCACCGTGTTCGGCATGGAGTATGAGGAACAAATCCAAAATTTTCGCTTCTTCTCTTGTGTACTGTCCGTCGGAACGGATCAGCCTTAATATGTTCTCGGCGGAGCTTAATTCCGGCAAGGGATTCCGAATATGCAGCGTTTTGTTGTTGTAGTTGTACTCCTTCGCTTGGTATCCGTAGGAAACAAAGGACGGAAACATAGCGATCAAAAGGATGCTTTGAACGATGTTGTTTTTTACATCCAAATTATCCGGATCGTCGTCAAAAGAGTACATGGCCAAAACATATCTTGCCAGCATGTTCATCAAGTCTTTGCTGGGAAAAGCCAAAATGACGTCTTCCAAGAAACCGTCCGGCAATCTTCTTTGGCTGCCCAAAAGCTCGGTGAAGGTTTCCAACTCTTTTTTACCGGGTAATTTCCCGAAAAGGATCAAATAGCATACTTCTTCAAAGCCGAAGCGATCCTCTTCCAGTATTCCGGAGATGATTTCCTCCACGTCAATGCCTCGGTAACGCAAACGGCCGTGGACGGGTACTTTCTCGTTTTCGTCCATGATATATCCGTGAACATCACCGATTTCGGTCAATCCCACCAAGACGCCGGTTCCGTCTTCGTTTCGTAATCCTCTCTTTACGTTGTACCTCCAATACAACTCCGGAGATATCTTATTGGTTGCAATGGTTTCATCCGTAATTTTATCAATGAAACCGTTATAGTTTTCTACAATAAGTCTTTTCTTCATAGCATAATCTCCTTACTGTCTCCATTTATGACATTCAACCAGTATACTCTTGCATTCTTTACATGAAGGTACATCATTTCCTCGGCTTGCCGAGCATTGTGTTCCTTCAAAGCGGTTAATATTGCTCTGTGCTCTTCCAAAACCTTTTCCGCTCGCTCCGGCGTTGCCAAAGCTTGGCTTCGAGCACGTTGAACATATTTATGAAACATTTTTAAAACATGGATGAGAGGACGGCTGTCGCAGGCGCAGAAAATGATATCGTGAAAAAGCGTATCGATTTTCATCAGCTGTTCCGCATCTTTCTTTTGTGTAAAAAACTCCTGCAATTCCAACGCTCTCTCTAAAGCTTGAAGCTCCTCGTCCGTTATCCCGGTAGCGGCCCATCGTGCGGCCAAGCCTTCAATCAAGACGCGGATTTCGTATATATCGCGGATATCTTTCTCCGAGATGCCTTTAACGATGGCTCCTTTATTCGGTATGTACTCTACGAGCCCCTCAAGCTCCAACTGTCTGATCGCTTCCCTTACCGGAGTCCGGCTGACGCCCAATTCCGCGGAAAGACGAACTTCGGTTAAGTTTTCTCCGTCTCTTAAATGCCCTTCGATAATGGCATTTTGAAGCTTTTCAAACACCTTGCTTCTTAAAGAGCCTATATCCTCCGGATTAATTTCATCCAACTTACTAAACATAAAGATTTACCTCAATCCGACATTTAATGAGTTAGATTGTATACAAATATACATTATCCGTCAATATCTTTTTAAACTTTTTTGAAAAATATATTATCCTAAATTTCAAAAATGCCGAATAAATGAATTCAAAAGCAGAAATATGGGGCGTTTAAAACTTATTACGAAATTTTACCCGTCACCATGTTTCATTTGCATAATTATACGAAATAGGAGACAAAAATTCCTATTTATACAGGAAAAAGATTTATATCAAAAAAAGGACAAAGATCCGAAAGATACGAAAAAAGACCGGATTCCGCCGGAGTTTCGACCGTTTCTTAAGAAAGGACCTGATCTTGGTTATTGTTATCATCGTCCTCAATCTCTTGGATTTCCTGACGTTCTTCCATGTTGTTGATGTTGGGAATTTCCATCTTGGTTACGGAAACCTCATAAGCGGTTTTATTCTCGACCGTACCGTCATCGTATTTTTTCTGATAATCGCGGCTTTGTATGCGACCCCAAATACGAATATTATCTCCTACCTTCAGTCTTCGTGAATACCGGGCGTTTCTCCCCCATGCGATACACGGTATGTAATCGGATTTGTTATACGGCCTGTTAATGGCCAGCAACAGATCGGTAATTTCTCGTCCGAAGGGCGTCGTTCGATATACCGGCTTTTTACATATAAATCCGCATAGATAAATTTGATTGGGGTTTTTGATTTCGTTATAGTCGTTGATGAATTCGATTTCCCTGGCAAACAAGGTTAACAACAGCTTGCTTCCGTAAGGATTCATATTGTTGTAGGATCGGAACTGACCGTCTACCAAAATTTGTTTTCCGGGCGTTAATGTATGAATATCCAGCAAACGATCGGATACCGTTATTAATATCGTGTCATAGCTGGAACTCAGTCTTGGGATACGCAAGAAGAAGTTATAAAAGGATTCACTGTATATCTCGTGACTGAACTTTAATTCCGAAGCGATCTCTCCTGCCAAGCTGGCAATATTGTTGTCTATTGTATATTCGCTCATCGTTTCCTCCTCTGAATCCGTTCCATACCATCACGTACGGTCGATTCGAAATCCATGCGGTGTGTGCTTTCTTGTCATTATAAACTACAACGATGCAAAATGCAATATTATTACATAATTAATATCTTCTTCGAATTTTACAATCATTTTTTACAAAATCGATTCCTCTCGTCATATTCAAAGCGGATGAGTTCTTTTCTAGGAAATCCTGTTTCATGAAACTTTACATTCTTCGCTTTTCATTTTACCACATCACGGGTAAACAAATACATGCGCAATTGCTATAAATTTAATTTTTTTCGGTATTTTTATACCGATTCTCTATCCTTTCTTCGGAACAGGAGCATGTAAAGAAAAAGATTGGCGATAAGCAGATCGGGATTTCCTGTAAAAAGTATCTTTTGTTTTCCCGAATCCATCTTCTCCATGATAATGGATTTTAAGGATTGCCTGCGATATTTTCCGACCTTTTTCGGCTTCCACAAAAGATCCGCTATCTCTTTCATCGGATTGTCATCGGAGGTATCTTGTATCACTTCTTTGTATTTTCCCAATATCGCATCGGCAAGAGTCGGAATCGTATATACCTTCAATCGGTCAACTTTTAAAATATCCGCCGTTATTTCCATGGCGGCGACAAATCCCGAAACCTCGTCGAAATTCGTACCGCAATAATTCTTCAAACGCCGAAGCATGCGGTAAATCATAAAACCGTCCGGTTTTCCTTGGCGATTCACCATTTCCATGTCCGTCATCCATCGGCCGTATTCTTCTTGCTTCGGAATTTCATACCATCCGGAAAAAGAATCTTCATGATAGCTTAAATAATACCGGATACCCTTTACCTTGCCGAAGGCCTTCAGCGTATCCAAGTAGCCGGTCTTCATATTGGTGTGCACTTGCTCTTTTTCATACTGCAAAACCCCGCCGGGATTCGTATTTTTTACGGTAATGATATTCAACCCTTCGGTATCCACCTTTTTAACACGACCGATAGCCGAAAGTTCCACCACGATAAGATTATTAAATCCTTTATCCGCCAGCACCGAAACGGGTACATTGTCGTAAACGCCACCGTCCACATACAGCTTGTCGTCTACGATATGGTCTTGAAAAAGAGGGAAAGCGGCGCTGGCCATGATATATTCCACTAGCTTTCCTTCCGGAATTTCGTCGATGTATTTTACGATAGGCTTCATATCGGTTAAAGAGAAGGTAACCAAACCGTAGAAAATGTCGGATTTTCGAATTTTTTCTTCATCGATATTTTGGGATAACAAGACCTTCAGCGCATGGGTATCCAACCCTCTGTTTTTAATAATGTTTTTTACATAATCGATTTTTTCTTGGAAGGACATTTTGCTTCGCTTTTCCGCATCGAATAAAGCAAAGTCAAATATGACATCGTAATCGATGTTCTCCCACACTCTTTTTGCCAATTCGAAATCCTTTTGTGCGAAAATCGCACCGTTAATGGCTCCTACCGATGTGCCGGCAACTGCGGCAATTTTAATGTTCATTTCTTGGAGAGCTTTCCATACTCCCAATTGGTAAGAACCTCTTGCTCCGCCGCCGGCCAATATCAAACCGTATTCCGTCATGTTTTCACCTGTTTTGTCATTTTATATTCCAATAATCGCTTTCTTCATTGCAATTCTTTAGTTTAACCGCCATTATTTTTGACCTTAAAGCCGCATTTCGGATCCAAGGCGTATAATATATTTTGCTTTTTGCAATCTTTCCTATGATATTTTGTCTTAACTTCGCCACGCCCTTTTCATAAAGGGCCAAGTATCTCTTCGGATCGGTCATTATTGCGTGATAGAGCTCGTAAGAGGTGTTTAGGGCGTAGCTGATGCCTTCCGCCGAGCTGGTACTGATAAATCCCCCCGCTTCCCCGATCAAAGGGATGTCGCCGGACCGGCAACAAGGCAGTGCCGTAAATTCGGGACGAGCAATGAGGGTGCTTCGCTCGTTGATTTTTCTACCGGGGTTGATTCCCAATTCTCTCATACGCTGAACCAAGACCTCCATGGAATCTTTTTTATATCGGTCTTCCGATACGGCGTATCCTACGACCAGCTTATCCGCCTTCGGTATCATCCAGCCGTAAAAGTCCGTTAATCGTATATCAAAAAAGGAATAATACATAAAATACCGTTCATCCGCTTCGTATGCACATTGCACGGATATGTACCGAGGAACCTTTTGTACATTTCCGAGACGCGCCGTTTTCGAAACGCCCCCGTCGGCGCCAACCAAGGTTTTACACAAAAAGACTTCTTCCTTGCCGTTTTTTCGAACGGTCACCTTATGGTAGTCTTTTTCCTTTTGATCGTTCAGAAAAAGCGTATTTTCCCAAAGCTCCACATGTCCTTCCGACAGCGAATAAAGCCATCGGTCCAATTTCGCTCGATCGGTGTTGATATAAAAGCGTTGGTAGACGGCGCTTGCACCGGTTTTCAAATCCACGGCGTTTACGGCGAAAATTTGGGGATCAATCAATACGCGGACCGGAATGCTCAAACGCTGGGAGGCAAACTCTTTTTGTGCATCCGGAGCCAGTAGCCCTCCGCACAGCTTCCCCTCTTTGATCATATCCTCTTGCCCCGATATGTTTCTTTTATCAATGAGCAAAATATCCTGTTTTCCTTTTAGTAGTCTTGCCAAATTCAAGCCTGCAAGTCCGCACCCTACGATGCAAAGATCAAATGTTTTCATTCTATCTTCTTCCGCCTTCCGCGCTCGATTCGGTTATTTCTCCGCCATGATGTCAACCGTCACGGATTTGATAACCGCCAAGAATTCTCGTAAATAACTGTTCGGTCGAATATACCAAGGCGTTTTCCCGGGTATTCCGTAGGGCGTAAATCCGTAGTGCTTCGCCAGCATTTTCGAGCGAAACATGTGAAAATCACTGGTTGCGATGACCGTTTTCGCATCGATTTGTCCAAAGCGTTCTTCGATGATTTGCTTCGAAAACTTCATATTCTCGTTGGTGCTGGTTGACTTAGACTCCGTCAATATTTTTTCTTCCGGTATACCCTTTGACATTAAATAGTTTTTCATAGCCGTCGCTTCCGGGACGGGCTCCTTCGGCCCTTGCCCGCCGGAGACCACAAATACGGCATCCGGATGTTGATTGTAATATTCCAATGCCGCATCCAAACGATTTTGTAATGTCTGCGTCAGACTCCCGTCGGGAAAAATGCCGCAACCTAAGACAAGGATAAAATCCGCCTTTTCATCCGACGATACGGTTTTCGATGCATGATAAATAATCAAGCCTTCTACAACAGCAAAAAGGATTAAGCCCGCTAAAAAAATTGCGTACGCCCCCTTCCGAAGCTTTCGGTTCCCTATGATCGGTCCTTTCTTTTTCAATCTTAAAAGAGAATAAAGAATGAGGACGGAACCAAAAAGCGCCGGCATAATCAACCCCGCATCGATTCCGGGCATGAACGGTATTAATACAATCGTATCCAAAATGCCTGCAATTCCTAAGGCTATGAATATATACCACAGGAGATTGGTCCTTCTTTTTTTCGTTTTCTTCGTATCTTTGATGTCCATGATGTTCTTCGTCATATGTACATAATAAACTTTTCCATTAACTGTGTCAATTTACTTATAAGCTTCGATAGTGTCAATTTGTTGTAGGATAATTAAACTTAAAGGTATCCCCATCTTTTTGATTCAACGGGCTATATCACATACCCGCTGCGTTGTATGCCCTTTAAAATTGTTGATATTGGAGTTTTTTTACCCATGTTAAAAGCGGGTATGTTGTTTAATTTCTCATGTGTAGTTTTACTAAATACTTCTTTGCCCTTTTTT
>JAAYHZ010000264.1 GCA_012744235.1 Clostridiaceae bacterium | reverse complement strand
TAGCTTCATCTTCCCAGCGCCGGAGCGGACCATTACAACCGAAAAGAGGTTTACGGGGAGAAGGAGGTGGTGTTAACCACGTCCGGCGGAACCTTCGGAAAACCCATGGCGGAGCATGCCATCGCTCTTATTTTCGCTTTTAACAGAGCCATTCATACGTATGTGAGAAACGGTGAAAGGGCTCATTGGGAAAAGGTTCTTCCGGTAAGAGACTTTTTCGGCTCCACGGTAGGAATCATCGGCTTAGGCGATATCGGAAGAGAAACGGCCAAACGCTACAAGGCTCTAGGCGCATACGTTATCGCCGTAAAGCGCACCTTGTCGGAAAAGCCGGATTATGTGGACGAGCTGTATACGGAAAGCAATCCGGATCCTTTATTGGAGCGGGCGGACGTCGTTGTGATCGCCCTTCCCGATACCCCGAAAACAAGAGGATTTTTATCCAAAGACCGGATTGCCAAGCTGAAGAAGACGGCTTTTGTGGTGAACTTAGGAAGAGGATCCGCTATTGACCAAGATGCACTGATCGAAGCGTTAAGAGAAGAAAGGATCGCCGGTGCAGGACTGGACGTAACGGTTCCCGAACCTCTGCCTAAAGACAATCCCCTTTGGTCAATGCCCAACGTAATCATTACGTGCCATTCCTCCGGCCTTTCGCCTACAAGCATTAATCGCAACTTTGAAATCTTCATGACGAATTTGGAAAAATACTTGGCGAAGGAACCGATGAACAACGTTGTAGACTTCAACGAAGGATATTGATTCGACCTCACATTCTTATTACATTTATATATCAGGGTTAAGACGGAAAGATAATTGAGGTTTTCCGTCTTTTTTTACGTAAAATTCCGGTTAAGCTTTTCTTTACTTATTGCCAAAATGGTTAAAAGATCATATAATGAAGTAGGGATTGATTATTTTATACCCTGTAAATGGACGACTTTTGTTCGAAACGAAAATTAGTCGTTTGGGATATAACTATCGGGAGGTTTGATTGTTGAAAGAGAGAAAAAGCTTTTCGTTTTTGTTTGAATTGTTCCGTACCTTTTTTAAGATCGGCTCCTTTACTTTCGGTGGAGGCTTTGCCATGATCCCTTTGATTGAGAAGGAAGTGATCGATAAAAAAGGGTGGGTTAAAAAAGATGAAATTATCGATATATTTGCCGCATCCCAAACGATACCCGGTGCCATAGCCATTAACGCATCCACCTTTATCGGATACAAGCTTGCAGGAAGAATCGGGGCTATTTTTGCAACCGCAGGAATTGTTTTGCCTTCGGTGATCATCATAACGCTGATTGCGTCCTTGTTTACAAATGTCGAAATCAATCCCCTTATTGATGCCGTATTTAAAGGGATACAGCCGGTGATCGTGGCGCTTATTGTCACGGCGGCCGTTCGGATGTGGAAAAGAACGATCAACGATACGGTGGGCTTGCTGATTGCCGTTGCCACCGTCTTGCTCCTTACGGTCTTTCATGTGAACGCTCCTTTGTTGATTTTCTCCGGAGCATTGGTCGGTATTGTCATTCGCCGCTTGTTTCCTGACAAAGCGAAAAAAGTGCTGGGAAAGGAGCGGGACCAATGATCTATTTAAAATTGTTTTGGGAATTCGCTTTAATCGGTTTGTTCAGCTTTGGCGGCGGATACGCCATGATTCCCATGCTGCAAAAAACGGTGTCGGAGTACGGATGGTTGACGGCGGAGCAGCTGTCCCGTATTATTGTGATCGCCGAAATGACGCCCGGACCTATCGCCGTGAACGCGGCTACTTTTGTGGGATACAACACCGGAGGATTTTTAGGAGGCATTGTCGCAACTCTAGGCGTCGCCCTTCCCTCCATGCTGATTATTTTCCTTGTATCTCGGCTTTTTATCAAATACAAAAGCCACCCGGACAAAATCATGGCTTTTTACGGAATTCGGCCGGTTATAACCGGGATGGTGATTGCCGCTTCCTTTGTAATTGCGAAAACCGCTTTGTTTACGGAAAAAACCGTTGCGGTGTTTTCCGGGTTATTCAAAGAACCGGTCCATGCCGTCAGCATCGGAGCGGTGGTTATTATGGTTCTTGCCCTTATCGTTCAGCTGAGGTATAAAATAAATCCGATTCTCACTCTTTTGTTAGGCGGTGCGGCAGGTTTTATCGTCTATTATGTTTTCTGATATGGCTATGATCATCGTGCTTTCGGAAATAATGAAATACCGTATTTTGCTTCTTGATGTGCTGTAATCTTTATATAAGAGATGGAAATGGAGAGAAAAATCATGAGTCCTCCGCTGAAACAAGAAAAATGATGATGAAAATCGTATGGGAGTCCGTTTCCGCCGTTAAAAGATCTTACGAAGAATATATCGAATCCATAGCCAAATATTTCGGTTGCATTTAATTTTTTCTGCTATTATAGAATGGACATAGTAAGATTCTTTCCGCTGACTGAAAGAGGTTGAACCTCTATTCGCCAAAATGTAAGGAGGTATTGAATCATGTTAATTGATGTCCATGGACATATCGGACGGGTTGTGCCGGATCGAAGAGAGTTTATCGATGCCGACAACCTGATCGCTAAAATGGATGTTTGGGGAATCGACATCACCTTTGTTTTACCTTTAAGCGAACATCCCGAAGGAGCGTACATGGAATGCGACACCGATGATGTAATCGCCGCATGTTCCAAGTATCCCGATCGCTTGATTCCGTTTTGCTTGATTGATCATCGTTTCGGAAACCATAAAAATATGGACTTTTCCTATCTGTTGGATGAGTATACGGCACGGGGATGCATCGGTTTCGGAGAATTTTTGCCGAAAGCGGATTTCGACGATCCTTTGTGCATCAACCTGTATCGTCAAGTGGGCAAGTACGGTTTACCCATAATATTCGATATGCAGGACCGTCCGGAGGGATACGGCCTTCGTGACGATTACGGGCTACCTAAATTGGAACGGGCATTGAAGCTTTGTCCCGATACCGTCTTTGTAGGTCATGGTCCTACCTTTTGGGCGGAAATATCCGCTCATGTTCCGGAAAATATGCGTTCCGGATATCCGAAGGGATCTATACAACCCGGAGGTGCCGTGTCGCGTCTGATGCGGGAATACCCCAATTTGTGGGCGGATCTTTCCGCAGGAAGCGGTTACAACGCTCTGACCCGAGACCCTTCCTTTGGCATTGAATTTCTTGACGAATTTCAGGATAAATTGATGTTCGGAACCGATTCGTGCTTAAGAAGTGACGTTAAAAAAGTCTATCCGAATGTTGACTTCATTCGCCGGATAGAAGAAGAGAAAAAGATATCGAAAGACGCCGTAGAAAAAATTAAGTGGAAAAATGCAGTAGAATTATTTAAATTAAAAATTACCGATTAGAAAATTAAGGAAGTTATAACCGGGATCAAGCAAGATCCCGGTTTTTTCGGTGAAGTTTAACAAAAAATAGACTAAAATTGAAGGAGCATATTGAATTCATGTCATAAATATGGTAACATAAGGGAAAAGCTGGAACATAGAGTCGAAAGCTGAATAGAAAGTTTTATTTCAAACAGCTTTTTTATTACTCGAGTGAAAAAACGAGGTAGCAAGGGAAAATGCTATAAAAATTTTTGTACTTATACATGGAGATTTTTGAAAATTTTCGACCGGTTTGGTACTAATTATTGATATAATATACATAAGAAATATAAAAATATTTCTTAAGAAATAAAACCGTAAATTATAGATATCTTTTTCGAATACTGTAATAACGGCGTTTTTCATGTTTCTTTGGGTTGACTTTTCTAAAGTTTGCCGACGCCATTGGCAATAAGGGACGGCTTTTATCGATATATGGAGGCTCCGACGGAGCGGCGTTAGAAAATTTAAGACGAACAACGATTAATGGAAGGATATCGGTATGCAAAAAAAGAATTACAAGCCTCATAAGCGCATTATAAAATGGATCGGAATGCCGCTTGCGGTTATTCTTTTCCTGTTTTGCGGCGTATATCTTTTTGCCGCAGTAGATACCGTCAAATCTACGACAACCGATTCAAACGCTATATATGTAGTAGGAAACCCCGATTTTTATCCCGTTGAATACTATGATTATTGCGATGTTCAATACAAAGGAGTTATGCCGGAAATACTGAAGAGGATATCCGAGAAAACAGGGCTTGACTTTGTTTACATAGCCGCCGGAGAAGAGGATCAAAGATTCGATGTGGCTTCAAGCGGCCAAGCGATACTTGTTTCGGGGCTTTTAAAGGACCAAGAGGATATAAAGCAAGCCGGAATCAAGTTAAGCGAAGTGATTTTCGAGATGGAAATCGACGGTGAAATCCGTGAAATCTGTTTCGGTTATTCAAAGGCTGCAGGACAGGAGTTTATCGATGCCTTTGAAAAAGCGCTGTCCGATATATCGGATGAAGAGATTCTCCGCACCGCTTTATCCTACGTGGCATATAACGGGAGAACCAATTTTCCGGTAGTTTTGCACGGTATAGCTTTCACGATAGGCATACTTTTATTATCCTCCCTCGTTATATTATCTCTCACCCTGCATGATAAGCATAAAAGGCTTTATGAAGGCAAAACCATTGACTCGGTAACCGGTATCGAAAAAAAAGAATACTTTCATCAGGTTCTACGCCCTATTCTAAAAGATTCGGCCGGGTATTCTTATGCCATTGCCTATATCGGTTTTGACATTGTTCGAGTAAACCGGTATTACGGCTATGACGAATCGGAAAACATCCTTATATTCGCCGCAAAGAAGCTCACGGAGATGTCATCGGCAAGCGATATTGTAGCCCGAATCGGAGGCGGCAGCTTTGCGGTGGCTCATATTTGCGAAGAGGAAGAAATCGACGGTTGGATATCCGAGATCCTTTACGAATTGAACCGATACGGAGAAAAGTTCGGAAAGGATTTTCGACCGCGGTTCTACAGCGGCATTTATAGAATAAAAAATACGGATCGGGATGTCTCGACGGTAATTGCCAATGCGCAGCACGGGTATTTGCAGGCGGTGGAAAAAAACGTTCCCTATATGATTTCCGATACGGAATTGCTGGACATGATAACGGAAGACAACCGGCTTAAGAAAGATTCCATCGACGCCCTTACGAAAAACCAGTTCAAAATGTACGTTCAGTTTATTGTGGACCGGAGCCGAAACATTGTAGGAGGAGAGGTTTTGTCCCGCTGGGAGCATCCCTTAAAGGGTCTTTTGATGCCTACAAAATATATTGAAATCATGGAGCATGAAGGCACCGTTTTCGAGTTGGATTTGTACATGTTCGAAAAGACGTGTAAGCAGCTGGCGGAATGGAAGGAGAAAGGAATCGATATCGTTTTGTCCAGTAACTTTGACCGGACCACCATCGACAATCCCAATTTCATGTCAAGAATTAAAGAGATTGTTGAGCGGTATGACTTTGACCCCAAGAACTTTATATTGGAAATTACCGAGAACTCATTGGAAAAAGATAAAAAGACGGCTTATGAAAATATATCCTTCTGCAAGTCTTTAGGCTTCGGAATCGCCTTGGATGATGTGGGAAGCGGTTATACCTCTTTTTCGGACTTTCGGGATTATCCCGTGGATGTTATGAAAATCAGCCGGGTGATTATCTCCGGAGCCACCGACCCGTCGGGAGTTGCACTCCTGCAAAGCATTATCCGACTTGCTCACAATCTAAACATTCAAGTTCTTTGCGAAGGAGTGGAAACGGAGGAACAGTTCGAGCTTTTAAAAGAGCTCGGTTGCTCTTTCTACCAAGGCTATTTCTTCTACAAGCATATGCCGGTTGAGGAAGCGAGAAGAATCGTTCAGAAAAATTACAAGCCTTTGGAGATACGATTGGGATAATGTAACTTTAAGAATCCGCTTTACGACGAAACTCCTCCGGGGATTTGCCGGTGGAGTTTTTAAATACTCGGGAAAAGTAATAGGGATCGTTATACCCTACGGCTTCGGCGATTTGCGCTACCGTCATATCGCTGTTTTGCAAAAGCATGTTCTTTGCGGCGGTGAGCCTGATTTGTATAACCTTCCGCTTAAAGGATGACCCGTATACCTTGAGCATGAGCCTGTTTACTTGCCTTTCGCTGATATCCATATGACGTGCCATATCGGCAAGGGAGATATCTTTCATGTAATTTTTGTACAAAAACTCGTCGATCTCGTTTACGAGCACCTCGTATGCCGTTAGCTCTTGGTCTTCCTTCGTTCGCTGCGTATCCATTATTTTTCGCGTTATAGTCAAAAGCAATTGAGAAAATAGATTCTCGATTGATGTCTTGTAACCTATATCCCGGTGCTCAAACTCCATAAGAATTTCATTCAGATACTCGATTTCCTTGGTTGTTTGGTCATAGATGAAAATACCTTTCTCCCACTTACGAGACTTCATGATATGTGACAAAAGAGGAGAAGGGTTTACGATAAAAAACTTGAAACAAAATTTGATCGTGACGGGATCCATGGGAAGTATACTGTGAAAGACATTGGGCTTTATTATGCAGCCCGTGTTGCTGCCAAGGATGATTTTTTGATCGTTGGCTTGAAGAACATATTGTCCGTTTAGAATAAAATGAGCTTCAAAAACCGGATGATCGTGGATGGGCGACACGGTTGCATGACCGCAGTAATTGTCGTCCAATAACACGCTGAAATTCGTTTCGTCAATTTTAACTAAGCATTCATATATGATTCTTTTGCTCATGACTTTCCACCCGTATTCATAATATCATGGAAACCAAAAGCAGGGCAACAAAATCATGGATAATAAAAAGAGGCTGTTTTCAAAACAGCCCCTGTAATTCCTTTTGTTCTTTTAACTTTTGGGGTTGACCAGATCGGAATAGGTGATGATTCTGTCGCTGTTCCATATTTCGATCCAATCTTCAAGACCTGCCGAATACAGCTGTTCAAGGTATTGGCTCCATTCGGCATTGATATTGGCTACTCCGCCCTTCATGACTCGATTGGTGAAATCGTTTCTTACGGCAAAAATTTGAGAGCCGGTTTCTTGGTACAGCTTTTGGAACTCTTCGTAAACTTCAATCGGCATGGTGGAGTAGTCGTACAGCTTATACGGTCTTAGCAAGATTTCGTCGTAGGTGTATCGGGAATGATAGTATTCCATCCACTGGAGGAAGGTAGGTTCGTAGTTCATAACGGCACCTGTTGCGATGTGGAAGTTGGTATTGCCGAATTGTCCCATATCGACGGATCCGGCATATTTTTTCGGAATCTTATCCAAAGGCGTAAAGATCATAGCGCTCTTATAGGGTTCGCCGCTCCATTTGTAATGAACCCCTTCGATACCGAAACGATATCTCATCCAATCTTCACCGAAACACGAGTATTCATAAAGCTGGAGAATGCGAGCCATTTTTTTGTCGGATACGTCGGCTCCGAAGATGAATGCTCGGTTGGATTGTGCAGGCGTATAACCGTAAGGGATTAAGCCTCCGTTTTCGCCCATGTACGGAGTGATGACGAAACGCGCCTGCGGGTCGATGTTCTCTAAAATGGTCAAAGGAGGCCATGTGCCTACGTCGTTCCCGTAGTTCGTATTGATTCGAGAAATTCTCATATTGAAGAACCCGAACTTTCCGGTACTCAAAGCGCTGGCAAGCTCATCGACGGCTGCATCCAGCCCGGGAAGTGTTTTTACATAACCCTTTTCCAGCATCTGCGACAGCCACACCAGATAGTCTCGGTAATAGCTGTGGGCATAGTAGGGAACGACATTACCGGTGAGTTCATCCAAGTAGAAGACGTTGTTGTTCTTGTCGATACCGAACATGCCGTATATGGTGCGTTCATACCAGGTGTTGGATTCGGGGTATGCGGCGGTGTCGTCAACGCCGTTGCCGTCCGGGTCGTCTTCCGTAAAGGCTCTGAATATTTCCGTTACCTCGTCCACCGTGAATATGGTATTGGAAAAATACAAGGAGCCGTTAAACTTGGCATGGAAGCCTTCATTGGGATACACGCAGGGCTCCAGCTCGTCTAATACATAGCCTAAGTTTTCCAGCCAATCCAGATTCCAAAGGGGCACGTTGTCCGAACGTATGTAGGTATCCAAAACCATGTTCAATCCGTAGTATTCCCCTTCACGCCCTTCGACCTTGTTGAATTCCCATATCAGCGGGTTTTCATCGTATAATTTCGCAAGGCTGGGCATGTATTGACGAATGAACTTTTCCGGAACGGTACGAGACAGCTTGTTATCGTACATATATAATCCGTCTTTGTAGTAGAATCCGAAATCCGGGACGTCACCCGCCGCAAGCATCATTTCGACTTGTTCCATTTGGCCGGAGTGGATGAGTATATTCCACAGTTTTAAATCCACATTGAACATTTCTTCCAGCTCCAATTCATCCCAACGGCCTTCTTCGTAAAGATGAGATGTGTAAGTACCGCACAACCAACTTATTTCCATAAATTCTGCAAAGGGATTTTCTATGGTGGTTTCCTCCGGAGCCTTTGTTGTCGTCTCCTGTTTTGCCGCCGTTGTGGTTACTTTAGCGGCTGTTGTGGTCGTTGCAGCCGGCGTTGTTTCCGCAGGCGGGCTTTCCTGTTTGGAGCATGCCGCCATGCCGAGCAACAACGCTATTACCGTCAAATAGATCCAAAGCTTCTTTTTCTCTTAATACCCCTCCTTAAAATAGATTGTAACCCCTGCAATAATTGTACCTGATTAATCAATAGCTGTAAATTAAGATTATGGACTTAAAATATATAATTATGTCCAAAATCTTAAACTAACAAGTTACTTTAAATAACAGCTGTATCTAATGGATGGAACAATGGAAATATACTTGATATGTAAAAAGCAGAGGAAAGAAAACAAAAAGATTCCGTACGCGGTAAAAATCCGCGTACGGAATCGGTTTTTCGGAATATACCGAATCGGTTATTCGTAGTCCAAATCGATCCAAAGATCGTATACGGAAAGGCTTTGCCCTGAAACGACAAATTCATTTTGACCTTATCGTAAAGAGCCGTCGGGCAATATTCCTTTTAAAAGATATTGCCCCGTATCGGCATTTTCATCCTGAAGATAGGTAAATTCGTAAGAAAGGGGTATGCCGTTGCAGCGGATTTGAAGATCATTCGGCTGTTCGGAAATCGTCATGAAAAACGTTGCTTTGGGTACAATACGATTTTTACGATTTTCATCAAGGTCGTCGGATATCCGAATGGGAATGGAATTGGCCGGCCCTTTGTACGTTTCGATGGGTTCTTTTCGATTCAAAACGGGAATATTGATATAGCGGGCATGAGGTAACGATCCGCCTGCAACGCGTCCGGAGCCTCGAAAGCTTGTAAAGTATCTTTTCGACAAGGTGTTTACGAAATCCTTTCCTCTTGCGGTAACCTCCAGCGCTTTTCGAAAATCGCCGGCATCATCAAGGAACCAATTGTTCGGAACCACGTTGTGGTAGGGATCTTTGAGCCCCGAGTTGTTAAACATGAAAACACCGTTGCAGCCGGAATCCCAAACGTGCATGATCCGACCGTAATAGGCTTTCAAACAGTTCCTTTTGTATCTGGAATAGGCATCCTGAACTCGGGATTCGTCTAAGGAAGGATATACGGGAACGTCATATTTTTTGGCCAAGTCGGCGCTGTAGGTCCAGTCATTGAATTGCAAATAGCTCGCTACGGAAAAAAGGTCGACTAATCCTTTTTTAAGCCACTTTTCAATGTCCAATCCGATGGCCAAAGAATACTCTACGGAATCCGGAACGCGAACGGCGATGAGATAATACTTTTGGTCCCGAAGCCTTCGTTCGTTCATGGCAAGATAAACCTTTTCCATAAAATCCGTCATCAAATTCGTTTCTTCTTCCGTTGCCTTTTCACCCATGGCATTGCTTCGGAAGAATATAGGATGTCGGAAAAAGTCCAAGAAAACACCGTCGATATCGTAACGGTCAACCGTATCCATAATGTATGCCAATGCAAATTCTCTTACCTTCTCGGATTTATAATCCACGGCGGTGTAGGCACCGTGCTTGATTCCTTTACCGAACCAAACGTCGGGGTTTTCCTGCTTAAATTTGTTTCCGTCCATATGGATGTTATCGTATCCGGCATCGTGGGTGTCGTTCATTCTCATTCCCCAGAAAAACTCCACCCCTCTTTTTTTCACGTACTCGGAGGTAATCCTTAAACAGTCCGTTCCGAGCTTTAAAAAATCTCCGGTTTTGTTGTCCTTTGCGATTCCTCTTTTTGTCGTTAAAACACTGCCTACTTTACTGTCGTGAAGTCCGATGCCGAACCCCCAACCGGTCGTATACACATAGGTGTCGACCCCGGCATCCAATGCGGGGACGGTTCTTGACCTTAACAAATCCTCCGGCTTCGTTTCGCTGCTGTAGTAAAACCCGTCGCCGCCGTCATTATCGAATATGACGTCCCTCCTTCTTGACATGGCTTTTTCTTTTAAGGCCATAAGCTCTTTATACTCGCTCATCCGAACAAACCTCCTTCGCCTTATCTTCACGGAAGACATTCATCCTATAGAAATACTATCATACAGCCGCCGGAAAATTCACTAGGATATATAAAAAATCCGAAAATTACGTATGATTACCATGCGATTAATCGATGTAAACTTGAATTTACGGAAAAAACTGAGTATAATCGAATAAAATAAAGGAAAAATCAGGTGTCGGAATGCAGGATATGCTGTCTTATATTCGAGATTTGGATGACGATTCAAAAAAGGTTTTTCGAGTCGTACTTAACAACCCGCTATTAACGAAGAATTCCATTATGCAGAAAACGGGGTTGACATTAAGTACCTTAAATCGTGTCATGAAACCTTTGCTGGATCGGAATCTCGTTGTACCTGCAGGAATCGATGAATCCACCGGAGGAAGAAAACCCCTTTTATATGACGTGAATCCCGGTATGTGCTATTTGCTGGGGATTGATATCTCCAGAAGCTATACGGATCTTGTTCTGTCCAACATGAAAATGGATATCTTGGCGAAAAGACGCTTTACCATGGACGAGACTTACTTGCCGGATAGGACCGTTTCAAAGATTGCTTCCTGTTTTGAAGACATGCTTTCGGAAGCGGGTCTTGATAAAAGGGACATTTTGGGCGCAGGGCTCGGAGCGGTAGGTCCGTTGGACCGGGAAAAGGGTGTTTTGATTAATCCGGATTCCTTTTTGGCACCCGGTTGGTCGGATGTACGAATATGCGATATGCTGCATAAACAACTAGGCTTAACCGTTCGTATAGATAACGGCGCAAACTGTGCCGTTTTATTGGAATCCAAGTTCGGTTACGGGAAGGATTACCGAAACGTAGCCTATTTCAACTGCGGCATCGGTCTTCGCACCGGGGTCATCAACAACGGCAATATCATACGGACCATGAACAACATCGAGGATGCTTTCGGGCACATGACGGTGGATATTGACGGCGAAAAATGTCACTGCGGTAATTACGGATGCGTGGAGGTATACAGTTCCGCTGCAGGAATTGTAAAAAAGTACGTTTCCGAAGTGAAAAAAGGGCGAAAATCCATTAACAAGCCTTTGGAGAAAATCGGTTTTATCGATATCTGCGAAGCCGCCGATGAAGGAGACGAGCTGTCGCGGGAAGTGATCATCCATGCGGCTTTGGTTTTAGGAACCGGATTAGCCAACTTTATGAATCTGTTCAACCCGGACATTATCATACTGAGCGGACCTTTAAACAAGCATTCGTCTTTGTATTACGAAATTGCATCGGAACACGCGTTGAAGAAAAGCTACTTGGGGGATACAAGCATTCTCTTCAAGCGATTGGGGTATTTCGGCGACCATGCCATCTCTTTAGGAGCTGCGGCCATGTTCTTGCAAGAGTTGCTGGCGCAATAATTCTGATAAAAAGGTGTGAGTATTTTGAAAGTACGCATAAAAACTATTGTCCTAATCCTTTTATCGGTTTTTACAGCCGCGACTTTTTGTTCTTGTTCGGAAGAAAAACCGCCTTTGGAAGCTTCGGTCGTCCGATTCTTCGAAAACTTTGACAAAGATGCTTACCGTATCGGCTCGGAGGATTTCATCTATTCGGTAAAGGCCAACCCGGATGTATTTATCATCGACTTACGAAAAGCGGAGGATTACGAAGCGGAGCATATCAGCTATGCGAGAAACATTCCGTGGGGAATGGATTTATGGGCGTTTATTGACCGTGTGCCTCAGTCCCGCCCGATTTTGGTCTATTCCTATAACAAGGAGGAGTCCTTCATGGCTACGGCGCTTTTGGCCTTGGCGGGGTATTCCGTTAAGGGAGTGGACGCCGGTTGGGAGGAGATTGCTCTTTTGGAAAGTGCAAAGCCGATGATGACCAAAGGCCGAGAACGATTTCACCAAGTCCCCCCTCCCGATATTAGCGAGGAGGTTCGACTTGCCATCAAGCGGTTCTTTGAAGAAATGGACCTTTTAAAAGACAGTATGATGGACCGATATACGGTTTATCCGGAAGACGCCCTTTTCATGTACGAAAACAAGGAGGAAGACAAAATCTTTCTATGCATTGACTCCGAAAATGCCGATCCGCCTCCTTATTTCGAGCAATCGATCTTGATTCCCTTTGGTCCGGGTATGCATCTGCAATTTGAAAATCTGCCGCCTCTTTTCCTGTTGGTCTACGGATCGGATCCTTTGGAAGCTTCTTTTGCCGTTGTTTGGCTTCGGTTCTTCGGCTATTACGGAGTCCTTATTCAATCGTAAAGAGGATTCGATTTTATTTATGTATTAACGGCGAAATCAAAGAATATGGTAATAATAGAATAGGAAGGAAAGAAGTTGGTCATGAATTCGCATTGGTACATTATGATGGCAAGACTGCTATTGGCAGCCTTGTTCGGAGGAATTATCGGCTTTGAAAGAGAAAACCCCAGCCGCCCGGCGGGCTTTCGAACCCATATATTGGTTTGTGTCGCTTCGTCGTTGGTTATGCTGACGGCTCAGTATATGCTGATG
>JAAYHZ010000263.1 GCA_012744235.1 Clostridiaceae bacterium | reverse complement strand
CCGCAACTCGTGCGGTTAATTGTCTGCAATTGCAGAAAAGAAAAATATCCTTAGCAATATACCACATAAAGTTCATTTTGTCAAAACGTCGTTTTGTTCGCTTAAAGCGGTGTCATATTACCACCTCACGGCGGACACCCTTGTCTTTAGCTATGTGTTTCCCACTATCAGGGTACACTACGGACTTTCACCGATTAGATTACGCCCATGCTGGGCGAACTAAAAAAGCCATTTGCTCTATAAGAGAACAAACGGCACTATCTTCATAGTTGCAATTCACGATTGTACAAATAATCAATAACACTCTTTTTGGGGAAAAGGTATTTGCTATGGTGTTTTATATACTTTAAGTTGCCGGACTTGCACCATGAAATTATTGTGCTTGCTGAGTGACCGGTAACTTGTTGTATATATTTACTTGTTAGCATATCTGGATAATCTGCAAATTGCATTTCAAGATATTGCTTATAATCTTTAACCTCATTTATGCTTTTTAGTTTGTAATGGTTTTTATATTGGTCAGGTCGCGATTTAAACTTATATCTTCTAATTGAGCCTGGCAAAAATGGGTTATTATAGTGATTAGGTAAGTAATATTTTTCAGGATTTTTGTCTCTGTCTTCTAAAAAGAAAATAATATCTTTTATTGCAATTTTGTATCTGCGTGTCTTTTTTCCAGAATCAATGCAAGGGATGAAACCATTTTTTATATAATATAGTGCTGTGTTTTTACTTATATGACATATCCTATAAAACTGATCTTTCGTTACAAATTCAGGATACTTACTTAATAGGAAGCTATAATCAGGCATTCCGAGCACCTCGCTTCACCATAAGCATGTCAAAGAGCTGCTCGTACTGTTTGGCTTGCTCTTTATGTATGCTTGATTTCCTTGTTATACTTCGATAGTATGTGCTGGTTAAAAAATCAAGAAATGCATCTTTCGTTATAAGAGACCCTTTACCTCGGTTAAGTGATTGTATCCGCTTATTTTTATAAGTAAGAGGCTTCAGTTCATTACGTAATATCCAATTGTTCACTGTTGTCTTTCCATACCCGGTAAAACGTACTATATCAGAAACCAGAAGCAATTGAGGAAAGTCACGTAGTTGTTTTTGGTAATAATTGCGTAAATTTTTAACAAACTCATTTTCCCATTCACAAAAACACATCTTTTTGTATTGATATAGAAGAATGTCTGTAATCTTTATCCGTTGTCTTCTTCCTTCTGTTGTATTTACATATTCAAAGGGAATAAGGCCTTTTTTTTGAATTGAGTAGGCAGTTGATGTGCAAATACCCAAGATGGAGCACATCTCTTTTTGTGTGACATATTCAGGATAATGGTCAATTACCGAACGACAATATTCATTATAATTCATTTACTTCACTCACTTTCTAAAATTTATCAACGGCAAGTGGTGAAGTATGTTTTAGTCCTTAAAGATTATAGAACTTTTGAGTTCTATCCGAGTTCTATCCAAAACAGGTTTCGGATAACAAATTTTTGTGATTTTTCATCATGCTTGATTTTCATTGCAAGCACAAAGAAAATTCTCTGAAGTCCTCATCCACCAAGGTTTTCCGATGTTTTTATCTACATGCATTTACTGCCAACCTCCACTAAGTTCTAAGTTTATCGGAGCACTCGAAATCAGGTGTACGGAAACGTACCGTGGGTTCGAATCCCACCTCTTCCGTCAATTTTTATGAAAGCCCTTGCAACGCAAGGGTTGTAGAAACATGTTTTTGGCCATTGTATGAAATTATCAACGGGCAATATAGAATCAATTACAAGCCGAAACAAAAGCTTCCTGTTCAAGAGTATTTGTTAAAGCAGGGCAGATTCAAGCACCTTTTTGAATCCCGTAATGCGGCATTGCTCGAAGAAATCCAAGCCACGGTAGATGCAAGATGCGATCGCCTATTAAAGTTGGAAAGTATCGATTAATCCTTAAAAAATCCGCATCGGACGAATCGATTTTTTAGGAGGAATAAAAAATGAAAAAAGTAACCGCATTCATCGGAAGTGCGCGGAAGAAATCTACCTACTTTGCCGTGCAACAATTCGAGAATAACTTGAAGCAATATGAGGATATTGACTTTGAGTATGTCTTTTTAAGCGATTATAACTTAGGCTTTTGCCTTGGCTGCTGCCTATGCTTCGATAAAGGAGAAGTCTTTTGTCCCCTTAAAGATGACCGGGATGAATTGCTGAAAACAATCGGACGGCGTAATTTTCGCTTCACCCTGCTATGCTTTTCAGGTTTCGGGACGAATGAAAAACCTTTTGGATAGGTCAGCCTTTATATTCCATAGGCCGCGTTTCTTCGGAAAGACATTCACGGCCATTGTTACCCAAGGCGTCCCTGTCGGCGATCAGGTACGCAAATATCTTGAAGATTCGGGTGCCAATTTGGGATTTGAAGTGATAAAGGGTTGCAGCATATGGACGATGGATCCGATGTCCGAAAGCCGGAAAAAAAAGGCGGTTCAAAAGATTGAAAAATGCTCGGAGAGGTTTTATCGAAATCTTCTTCGTGATGTTCGGCCGGTTCCCTCTTTTTTCAGACTGATGCTGTTTCGAACCACAAGAAGCGGGCTGCAATATAGAGATAAAAAGAGTTTTGACTATACCTATTATCCGGAAAAAGGATGGTTTCAATCCGATTACTATTATGAAACCCGCTTAGGCCCGATAAAAAAATGGGCGGGACACTTCTTTGATTTTTTGGGACGAAGGTTTGGAAACTCTCTCTAGCAACTCCGGCGGCCCTCCCTGCTCCTTCCTTGAAAGAAGTTCAGTCTTTGCCCGGTTTTTCTATAGATTTGCTTTTTCTTTTTGCTAACGAGGAAAATCGAGATAAAATCTTGACAGAAAACTTAATTTTAAAAAAGATATAAACCATTCACAAAAAGGTCATAAATTTAGTGTATAATATACCCTATGATTTCATGCCTTTCACCGGATGATCTGCCCGTGTAAGGGGAAAATTATTTATGGATATCAAAAGGAGGCTTTAATGAAAAAGCAAATCAAGTTATCAGTCGTAATGTTGTTGATAACAGCCGTCTTCTTTATGTTTACGGCATGTAAAAGTTCGGACAAAAAAATTGAGGGCACAGAGACTGAAGGAACAACCCAAGTAACCACCGGTACTTCTTCCGAAGGAAAGGATACCGAAGGCTTCAACTACAGCGAAGGCATTACCGATAGCGGTTTTTGGAAAGATATACGGGCTCTTGACTACGTGGAGCTTTGCGAATATATGAAAATACCCGTCCCTGCCGAAGTTCATCAAATCACGGACAGCGACATCATGTACGAATTGGAGAATATATTGTATTATTATTCGGATTATAATGAAATAACCGACAGAGCCGTTGCCGACGGCGATACGGTAAACATCGATTATGTGGGCTCCATAGACGGAAAAGAATTCGAAGGCGGCAGTACGGGCGGTGCCGGTACTACGGTAGTCATCGGTGTTACACGATATATAGACGATTTTTTGGAGCAGCTGATCGGTCATAAGCCGGGAGAGCAAGTCGATGTTTTAGTAACGTTTCCCGAAGACTACGGTCACGAAGAATTAAACGGCAAGGATGCGTTATTTAAGGTCACCATCAATTACATTATCGAAACCATTATGCCCGAGCTGACGGACAGCTTTGTTCAAGAAAATTTTTCGAACGAATTCGGCTGGCAGGACGTTAACAGCATGAAAGAAGCCATTCGAAGCGATTTACAAAAAGTAGCCTTAGAGGAATATATACAAAACTACGTTTTTGAAAACTCGACGATACGCTCTATCCCCGAATCCATGATGAAATACCAAGAAAATTCGGTGGTAAGCTATTTTAAAGACTATGCAGATTATTACGGAATGGAATACGAAGATTTCTTAAAAACCTATTTGGAGGTATCTTCAAGCGAAGAATTATTAGCCGAATATCGCGAGGATAACGAGCAAGCGGTTAAAATGTTCCTTATTTTTCAAGCGATAGCGGAAGACGCTAACATTTCGGTAACGGAAGAAGATGTGGCCGATTACTTTTACGAATACGAAGGAGAAAGAGACTATTCGCCATACGAAGAGGCATACGGCTTACCTTATTTAAAGCTTTTGGTTCTGAACCAAGAAGTAATCAATTTCTTGGTACAAAATGCGAATCTTCAGTAAATATCAGACGATGCTCCTCTTTGAAAAAGAGGAGCATTTTTTGTTTTTCGATTTTCTTTTGTCTTGTCCTCCAATATCTTTACCGATACCGAATCGTTATTTATTATTACATTTAGTTTTATCGGATTGCTCCTTGTATTGACAAACTTTAGATCATAGCGGCCAAAATCAACGGTAGCATCATAACCTTCGTCAATATACGGAACCTTTTTGGAATGGGGGTGCCTTTCGGTTACTTTTAAACCGGCTTTATTTACGGCACTGTATAACGTACTGGACAGCTGGCATACGCCTCCCCCGATATCTTCGGAGCCTTTCGGTCCTTCGGGTGACAGAATGATAATCGGAGCTACTTTATATCCTTTTTCCATTGTTCTCTTCCCTACAACCCTGTTAAAGGAAAATTCTTTCCCCGGTTTAATTTTGTAACCGTCCAATTTTCTCGCCGCAAGCTTTATATTATTCACTCGAGATTCGCTTTTATCCAGTAGCGGGGTTTCAAAGGAACCGATTTCCACCTCTTCCTTAGCCGCTATACCTCCTGTTATTTCAATTGTAATCGATGGATTGCCGTATTCTTCGATTGCAATATCAAAATCGACGTCTTCCTTATCCTCCTCAACCGATTTTTCAATTTCGAATCCAGTACAAGATACGAGAAAAACGGGCAAAAGAATAATCGGTAAGTATCGTTTCCATTTCATTCTACACTTTCTCGCCTCCAAAACGTTCTTAGGTTTATTATGTGCAAAAAAAGTGTTTTCTTTCGACGACAATAAATACCGCATTTTTCATTTTCGAAAATTGGGTAAAAAAAGACCCCTCCGTAACCGGAAAGGCCTTATTCTTACTGCCGTTATTGAATGATTTCGAAGCGGTTTACCGCATCTTCTATGGTCGACCCTTTAAAATATTCGCTTGCTAACATCATTTCATACATAACATATCGGTCTTCCAGCTCTATAACCGAAAGAAGCACTTGTATATCGTCGGTTTCCTTTGAACGTACGATATACGGTCGGTTATTTTGATCGTAAACGATTTTGGCCTTCGGGCTTTCCATATAAGTCAGTAAAACCAAATCCCATAAAGTGTATTTTTCGTATTCCTTGGGCAGTCCTTTTGCCGTAATTAAAAATTCCGTATATACTTGATCCTTTTGCTTAAAAACAAAGGTTACTTCCTTGGCTTCTTCGTAGGGTCTTCCGGCAATATGAATATATTTGAGCTCGTATTGATCCTGCCATGTCGGGTCGGCTAACATAGGATAATTGATCCGGTGTTTTACTTGATCATAGGAGAGTCCCCTGTAATCAATCATATACCATCCCCCGGGTCCGGCGTCGTTTCTGCCGAATCGAATATTTGCCGAATCGAATTTAGTGTTCACAACATCCAATTCGTATATTCTTACACCTTCTTTTTCTTTTGCCGCAATTTCTTCATATAAATCCAAGACGAGGGGCTCCTTGACCTCTTTGAAGAAGTTTTCTTTCGTCATTACGTTGGAGTCAAGGTTATGCCATTCGAGACCGGATGCTACTTTTATTATTTCATCTCTGTCCAAACGGTTTGCAGAGATGCGCAACACCTTCTTATCGACATTTTCGCCTAAGTAAATAAGAAGCTCTCTTGTTTCTTCGGATTGATCCTCTATCCACAAGGCTTCGTATCCGCCGACAAAGGATACATCCGCACGTTTCCCGTCTAAAGATACATCGGCATGGGATTTTTGTTCTATAGCCAATATGTTCCCGTTATCATCTTTATAGAAGATTGTATCTACTCGTCCGTCATAAGTCGAAATGGCGGAGAATTGATATCCTTGAGGCAAGTAATTCGGAACGGCGATAAAATTTCCGGCGGCAATAACCCGGTTGACGGTGTTTTCGTCATGGTTGTACGTATTCTTAAATTCGCCCAATCCGGTTACGGCTCCGTCTTCCAGGCCGTATAAAATGACGGGCTGTCCCGTACTGAGTTTAGCCGCTTTTACAAAAAAGCCTTCTTGTACTTCATTGTATGCGGTTTCGATATATTGGCCGGCTTTTAGTCTTTTTAAATCCTTCCATACTTTGTCTTGTACTTGGGCAAACAATCCGTCTATTTTTTCGTATTTCGAACGGTCTACCGTAGGGAACAAAGACTCAAAGGATTCTCCCGCTGCTTTCTCAAGAAGCGGTATATATTCCGCAGAAGGCCTTATACGACCCATAAGAATCTCTATGCCTTGCAAAACTCCCTTTGCACTGCCGTGGATTCCAAGGGCCAATATCGCGAGCAAGGTTAATAGGACGGCTTTTCTTTTCCATGAAACCAAAGGTCTTGAAATTTGTCTTTGTTCTTTTGATATATGCACGCACGCCATCACCGTATCTTTGTAATCCGGAATCGTCTCGGCTTTCAAGCTGCTGTCGTAGTTGGCTCGAATCAGATCACTTACGTAACGGCATTGATCGCACTTTTTCACATGATCCTCGTATTTTTTCTTCATCTTTTTCGGCATTTTATGGTCAACATAATCCAATGTGTTCCTTACAATATCCATGCACTTCATAAACATCCTCCTATCTTCTTTTACTTAAAGAATTCCTGTATGGAACGCATGAGCCTTCTTCTTCCACGTGTAAAATAGGTACGTGCCGAGGAGACGGGGATTTTTTCTGCAGAGGAGATTTTTTCGTAAGACTCTTGGGCAAACAACCTTCTTTTCAATACATTTGCCGTTTTTTCATTGTTTTTATCGATTTCATGAACAATGTGCTCCAACAATTCGTCCAGCAAAAGAGCGTCTTCCGGCACATGGGTGCTTGTTGCGTCCGATTCCTTTAGCTCCCCCGTTATCAATCTTTGTTGTCTTCGCAGTGCGTCCAAACAAGTACTTGCGCATATGGAGTAAATCCAAGTGGTCAGACTGCATTGGAAACGGAAGGTATGTAATTTTTGATAGATTTTGATGAAGGTTTCTTGTGCCATATCTTTTGCATCTTGCGGATTTTTCATGAATCCAAGACAAATGTTATAGACTTGAGAGTGTAGGGCGTCAAACAACTCCTCGAAAGCTTTTTCATCTCCCGAGAGAATTCTTTTCACTAATTTCTTCTCATTGTCACTCACAAATACACCTCCTCGAAATACCGGTATTCGAATTTGCTGCTCACCCGTTAGACGAATGGAAATGAAAAAAGCTACACCTTCATAAAAATTGATTTGAGATTATAATAAAAGAATGGGAGGTGTCTAAATGCATACACAAAAAGATGAACTTTTTAAAACAACTAAAAAGTACGTATAAAAATTGAAAGTAAAATACGAGGTATTAGCTCAATCCGTTTATTATCTTCCATTCGTCAATCATAGCCAGAAGGTTCTCCCAAGGCATAATACTGTGCATGGATACACAAGGTCCTAAAATGATACCTCTTTTTCCGAAAGTCTCGTATACCGTCCTAACGGCGTTTCTTGTAACTTGGGGGTCGGGATTCCACAAGTGATGGGTGCTGCTGGGACCTATAAACAAAGACTTTTTATCAAACAGTTTAACTTTTATCTTATTCAAATCCACGCCGGGAAAAGCGATGTCAATACCGAATATGCAGTCGATATTCAGTCGATTCAAGTAATCCAGCATGGGCATGATACCGGTGTGGGCGGTATACATCATCTTCATACCGGCTTGGTGGGTCAAAGCAACTTCATCGGAAATACGCTTTTCCAAGAATTCTTCGAGCATTTTCGGACTGTAGAAATCGCAGGTTTCATAAAAACCATTTCTTTGTATTATATCCACACCGAAATTGCCGGCAAGCTCTATGACCTTTCGATTGCATTGATGTTCCATTTCCAAGAATTCGTGAACGATAGCAGGATTCTCTATGACCTTTAAGCACAGCTTTTCCGGGAGGAATAATTGCAAGCCTAACGTCAGTCCCATACCTCCCGGGGTGGAAACGGGCAATCGGTATTGATCGGCGAAATTCTTTATCCTCGTGAAATTTTCTTTTAAGGATTTGAATTCATCCGGGCTCGGTTCCCACGGTATAAACAAATACTTCATGCATTCCAAATCTTTTTCATCTTCAATCCATGCTTTTTTAAAGTTCGCCGTCCAATCCGTTCCTAAAGGAATATCGTCTCCGTGGGTCCAATATGCATTGCATTCCACTACGGCTCTTAAAGGACCTGCAGGCGTATCGTACTGTTTGTATAAAAGACTGCCTTCCTTCCACGTTTTAACCGTTACATCCTTATGCATTCTTCTTGAGGGAATATGAAAATGAACGAGCTGCGGTATGTTCCATGTTTCCAGGCAATATTTTACGACATCATGGGTGGTTGCATGCTCTCCCCATGGGAAATTAAATTTCCGATTTTCTCGGGTTACCTTATGCAGGGGATTAAAGAAGATAAGACATGGAGAATAATCCGTTTCTTGTTTGCCCATAGCCGCCAAAATCCGTTCTTTATGTGTCATCTCATTTACATATCCCATATCGAAAACCTCAACAAGCTTAAAATACAACCGCTTTGTTCAAAAATGCGGATTAAATCGTATTTATCGCTTTATTGCCGTAATTATATCACGATTGCTCGGGTTTTCGACAAAAAATTCTTTTATCTTAATAGAAAGATTCAAAATTTATCAACAAACCGGCCCTATGATATAATCGGCAAATGGACAAATGGACGTATGCAAAAATTCAACAAAGACTTGTTGACCTGAATGAAATTTCTATGTATAATGTCTTAATAATTGAACAAGATTATGACAATGGCAGTGACGAGACGAGTAAACTGCGGCAACCCATCAGAGAGAAAGTACCCAGGCTGAAAGTACTTTTTGGGGGAAACGGTCGAAAACCACCTCCGAGCCAATCGGTATGATACCGTTATCATCATAATGAGAAGCAATTAGGGTGGAACCACGGGAATAGACTCTCGTCCCTTTACAGGGATTGAGAGTTTTTTTATATATTCGTTTGGCAGCAAAATATGAAAAGAAAGGAATGATTAAAATGATACAAGTTACCTTAAAAGACGGAAGCAAGAAGGAGTATAGAAAAGGGATCACAATCAAAGAAGTAGCCCAAGACATTAGTGCAGGTTTGGCTCGAGTCGTTCTTGCCGGCGAAGTTGACGGAAAAGTAATGGATTTGAGTGCAGAACTACACCAAGATTGTACTTTGCATCTTCTTACCTTTGACGATGAAGGAGGAAAACACGCTTTAAGGCATACGGCATCCCACGTTTTGGCACAAGCGGTAAAGCATTTGTATCCTAATGCCAAGCTTGCCATTGGACCTGCCATTGACACCGGATTCTATTATGATTTTGACGTAGAGAAACCTTTCTCCGTTGAAGATCTTGAAAAAATCGAAGCGGAGATGCAGAAGATAGTCAAGGAAGATATTAAACTGGAAAGGTTTACACTGTCTCGAGATGAAGCTATTAAATTCATGGAAGAAAGAAACGAACCGTACAAGGTGGAACTGATTAATGATCTTCCTGAAGGCGAAACCATTTCCTTCTACAAGCAAGGAGATTTTACCGATCTTTGCGCCGGCCCTCACGCGGAATCCACGGGAAAAGTAAAAGCGTTTAAGCTGCTTTCCGTTGCAGGCGCTTATTGGCGCGGAAGCGAAAAGAACAAAATGCTTCAAAGAATATACGGAACCGCTTTCACCAAGAAAAGCGATCTGGATGATTATCTGTTCCGCTTAGAGGAAGCAAGAAAACGAGATCATCGGAAGCTGGGAAGAGAATTGGATCTTTTCGATATCTATGAAGAAGGCCCGGGTTTCCCGTTCTTCATGCCAAAAGGAATGGTGCTTCGCAACATTTTAGAAAGCTATTGGCGTGATGAGCACAAAAAAAGAAATTACCAAGAAATCAGAACACCGATTATATTAAACGAAGAATTGTGGCATCGCTCCGGCCATTGGGATCATTATAAAGACAACATGTACTTTACCAAAATTGATGAACAAAACTTTGCCATCAAGCCGATGAACTGTCCCGGAGGAATGCTGGTTTTCAAAAGAAAACTGCATTCGTACAGAGACTTGCCGCAAAGAATCTGCGAATTGGGTTTGGTTCATCGCCATGAGCTGTCCGGAACTCTTCACGGACTTATGAGAGTACGTTGCTTTACCCAAGACGATGCACATATATTTATGACTCCCGAGCAAATTACCGACGAGGTGTTGGGCGTTATAAGTTTAATCGACGATTTTTACAAGGTCTTTGGATTCAAATATCATGTGGAGCTGTCCACAAAGCCGGAAAGCTACATGGGCTCCGACGAAGATTGGGAAATTGCAACAAACGCCTTGAAAAAAGCATTAGACTCTATAAAAATGGAATACAAGATCAACGAAGGAGACGGAGCGTTCTACGGTCCGAAAATCGACTTCCATCTGGAAGACTCCATCGGTCGTACTTGGCAGTGCGGTACCATCCAATTGGATTTCCAAATGCCCGAACGCTTTGACTTGAGCTATATAGGAGCTGACGGTGAAAAACACAGACCGGTCATGATCCACAGAGTCGTATTCGGAAGCATCGAACGTTTCATTGCCATTTTGACCGAGCATTTTGCCGGTGCTTTCCCTGTTTGGCTCTCGCCTATCCAAGTCAAGATCCTGCCGCTGGTTGACAAACATCACGAGTATGCGGCAAAGGTTCAAAAGGAATTGGAGGCAAAAGGTATTCGAGTAGAAATCGATTTAAGAAACGAAAAGATCGGATATAAAATAAGGGAAGCCCAATTGGAAAAGATACCTTATATGCTGGTCATTGGCGATAAGGAAATGGACAATAATATGGTTGCCGTAAGATCCAGAAAAGAAGGCGACTTAGGAGCCATGAGCCTGAATGATTTCATGAACAAAATTGATCAAGAAATTAAAGGCAAAGTAATTTAGTGCAATAACAAATAAGGGGACGGTTCTAACTAAGTACCGCTCCCCTTTTTTCATGCATTTTATTGGCCTCATCATGCCGATAATGAAATACTACCATTGGAAAGCGCCACTCTTTGCAAAAACGGTGATCAATATACTTTCGGCTAGGATAAAACTCTTGATAAAACATAATGACAGTTGATCAAAACGTTTGATTAAAATCAATTTGGAATTGAAGAAAGAACGGCAAGTCAAAAAACGATTTGCCGTTTTTTATGTCTATAACTTACCGGTCAATTCTTTATAAATCTCCATCAACCATATAAACTGTTCTCGGTCGCCTCCGTGGGCCGGATGATACTTTTTCGCTAATTCTCGAAATCTTGCTTTTACCATATCGTTGTCCGCATCATAGGGCAACCCTAACAAAGCGAGTTTATCGGCGTTCTTTACATTTATGTAGTTCAATGCATTTTCAGCATAGTATTGCTCGTAAACCTTAAAGAAGAATTCATTGATTACTTCTTTAAACTCCTCTTTGCTTAGCGAAGCCAAAAAATCAAGCGAATATTTCCCCTTCCCCTGCTCTTTCAAGTTGAAGAATTCGTTCCATACAATACGGGTACGCAAACCGTCCGGTATTTGCTCTTGGTTGAATCGGATTTTTAATTCCAACTTCTTCAAGTTTCGGACGCTGCGCTTTATTTCATCCTGCCGACATTGATTTTTCATATAACCACCATTTTGCTTTTAGTATAAAAGCTTCTTTATTAATTTTTTTATAATTTCTATGCCGAATGACTTAATATCAATTCTCAAAAACTTTTTCTATGTGTATGTCCTATAGGTCCAAGTTATACATGTATATTTCGAATCCCGAATGATATAAATCGACCGCTCGACATTTGTCGAACGGTCTTGGGTTACCAATTATTCTTCTTGTATCAAATAGTACATGCTCGGGAATCGGTCTCCTAAAGTAAAACTCAACACACCGTTTTCATATTGAGTCGGAATCTCGCCGACAAAGAACCCTTCGGCATTCACTGCCCATACCCTTAAATTTTGCCGCTCGGTCTTAAGTTTAATATCCGCCTCAATAACCTCTATCAGTATAGGAGGTCTGCCGTAGTCAGTCATTAAGTCTCCTTCAAATTTGGCATCGGTGTTCATCGCTCTACCGACTGTAGTTAGCAAGATATTGTCACTATTACCCAAAGCATCGTCGGTCAGAGAACTCATGGCTATTACAGCAAAATCCGTTTTTGACTCAACGGTCAAACCGTTTAGTTCCACCGGTGAATTCTTCTGTAAGAAACCGTAAGCACATTTTGTTCTCGGAGTATCAATTATTCCGTAATTTTTATTCCAGTTTCTGTACAATTCTCCCGTATCGGATCGAACCTCTCCTTTGCTTTCATCTACAAGAACTTGATCTTCCGAAACAATTTCTGCATCGGGCATATCGTCATTATAGCAAGCGGCTATCTTCGACATCTCTGCCGATACCCTATATGCCGGTTTCATCGAGGTTGTCAAATCCTTAATACGAATGGCGATTTTGCTTTTCGAAGATGAAACATCTTTACGCCTTGTTATAAGTGCGGCATGATAGAAAAGCCCGAATTTCGCAGGATCGTTCCATGTACTGAATATACCTTCCCTGTAAGGTACTCCGCCAATGGAAGACGAGGATACTTCTTTTCCTAACATGTTCATATACTGCAGCCGATTCCCGTAGGCATATGTATGGATGGCAAACCCCGACCAGTCCTGCAATGCTCCTACAGCGGCGAATAGCAAGGGACTTTCGGCACGGTATTCGTTCGGCCACGGCATATCCCATTCGGAAACAAAAAACGGTTTATCAAATACTCGCATCAGAGAAAGTGTTCCGAAAACACTCTCCGACATTTGGGTAACTGCAATGTTCTTGCAGCGTTTTTCATTTTCTCCCCATCGCCAATCATAGATGTACGCATGGTTGTCGCAAAAATCGGTAACCGTTTGCGCTTTGCAATTTGCGCTGCAAATGGTGTAATTGGTTCCGGTAATCGGTATCTTTACACCGATTTGTTTCATATATGAAATCATTTCCGTATAATATTTTTGCTGCAATTCGACTTTAAAGTCGATGAGAACCGGATCCTTTCCATTCAAATCACAGTGTTCCCAATCGTATTTAATGTCTCTTTCTTTTAGCCAATCGCGAAACAGCCTTCTGAATTCTCCGGCATAAGGCTCCACGTCTATTCTGCTAAACAGCGTGCTTTCATTGACAATTTCGCATAAAACAAAAACAGGATCGTCTTTGTAGGCAAGCCCCGTATAGGGGTTGACATGGGTCCAAAAATCATAGGCGTTTTTTTTCTGCAGCTCAATCATATGCCTATTATAACCGGAGTAGGGTTTTGCAGCATCCTTCAATGCAATGGCATTTTCGACACCGTCACCGGATTTAAACTTCCGGTATGTAAAAATATCAAGATAGCAGTATATTCCTTCCCGTTTCAAACAATAAATCAAATAATCCAATCTTTTTAGACTTTCAGGATCAAAGGTTTGTGTATTCTTAAGTCTTTTACCCTTTGTAAATTGATAGATGTTGGGAGTATTCCATTCGGAATCCAATTGGTGAAAACGAACCAAATTGATACCTATTTTGGAAAGACGTTTTGCTATTTTTTCCGCATATTCGAATTCCGGGAAGTTGGCACCGCCGTTAAAATTCGTTCCCCAAAACCGGGCTTCGGTTTGATCCTCGAAAACAAATCGGTCTTTATCCGCTTTCAAAAAACCGTGTTTTCCTGCAGGCTTCTCGTTTTCGAATACAAAAGACAGGTCTATCGGCACATCGTCGTAATATGCCGGAAAAGGTATGGTTTTTCTCATACTTCTCGCTCGGTATCACTTTTGTGTTGTTATGATGATTGCTAACACAAGTCTAATTAATACCGAGCTTTCACCGCCTTTCTTTTAAAAATTAAATATCTATGATTAATCGGTCCGGCACATCGCCGGACCGATTGCTATCGGTTGAGAACCGTCCCCTATATTCAGCCTTCCAATAAGCGTAAAGCATTTTCTCGGCATATTTTATTATATGCCGTTTGGGATATGTATCCGCGCTCTACCGCATCGTCCAAGAATTTGGACAGTTCCATAACATTATGCATAGCACAAAAATCGATACCGAAATATAACTTGTCTTGGAATTCTTCCAAGAATTGATACCCGAATTCCGGATCCCGTATGATTGCGTTTCCTCCCGAACCTGCAGACAAATCGGCATGCATATTCGGGTAATTGCGCAAAAGTTCGACCGTTCGTCCTCCGGGGACCACTTTACCGCTCGGATAACCGCCGCGTTGCTCTTCCTTGATATCACCGCTAATTTCAGCCCACCATTTTTGAGAATGACCGATGAAGATTAAATTCGGAAACTTGTTCAGTGCTTTTTCAAGGCGCGGAAAATGAAAATCGTCAACAATACCGTAGTCTCCTCCGCCTAATCTTCCCATATGAAACAGCAAAGGAAGATTATTTTTTTCACAGTGATAAAACAAATTTTCCATATAAGGATCGTCAAAATACAGGTTGGCTGTAACTTCACCTACTCCTTTGGCTCCTTTGGATTTAAAGTATTCCAAAAAAACCGATAAATTTGCATCCGGCCTATTCGTTCCCCATCGTGGATCTATGTTGCAAAACCACCAGCCGATAACATCGGGTCGATTTTCCACTAACAAACGAGCTTCTTTGTTCGTTAGCAAATCGCATTCGTATTCCGGTGAAGCAATCGGCAATTGCACGCCTTTTTCAACCCCTATTTCATCATACTTTATTCGAAGTTCATCCGGGGTTAAAAAGTGATCACCGTCCAGTCTGGGATACTCCCTTGAAGGAATTGCGTGGGCATGTAAATCGATCTTAGGTATAATCATAGAAACCTCTCCTGTGCTTACATAAAGCAGATTTTTAACCGGTATATAACATCCAAACCGGTTTCGTATTTAAACCTTATTTTATCATATACATTTATGAATTCGGCATTAAAAGCATCGAAAATTAAACAAAAAGACATAAAAGCGAGCTTATTCGTCTCATTTATTCAATAATTAACATAATTTAACCTTGATAAATGTTTTAAAATCTGTATAATTAGGAAGGGTGTCGAAAAAAGATACAAATATGCAATATAAACAATATTGCGTAAGAGGAAAACACAGAAAACTTGTACAAGGAATTATCATTTATTAAATTTTTTTAAAAAAGGGAAGGGTTATGATGAAAGCTACAGGAATAGTAAGAAAAGTGGACGAATTAGGAAGAGTTGTTCTTCCGATGGAATTAAGAAAAACATTTGATATTAAAATCAAAGACGCTATGGAAATCTATGTTGATGATGAATCAATCATTCTAAAGAAATACCAACCTGCATGCATATTCTGCGGCAATGCAAGCGATGTAATCAACCACTCGGGCAAAAATATTTGCAAACCGTGCATCGAAAAATTAGCAGAAGCTGCTAAGAAATAATAGAAATTGATTCATACATAACAATTGCGAGATACGGAATGATTTCTCGCGTAAAAAAACTTCGACACTACCTGCCGATAAGATCAATCGGTAAAAAGCAAGACCGGTGG
>JAAYHZ010000262.1 GCA_012744235.1 Clostridiaceae bacterium | reverse complement strand
GAATTTGGGTTTCTTACTTCGCATAAATAAAAGTTTTCAAGGTGTACATATGAAACTTTCCGATCGTAATGCCCCCGGGTTGGGATCGCGACTGCAGTTTTCCATTAAAAATTAAGGATTAAGGCAGATTTATATAAATGGAAAAAGCGGCAGTTGATTACAACCTCCGGGGGATCCGATTTTTGTATAGACAATATCACCTTTTCGATAGCTTCTCGTACACTTCGTTGTAATAAAGAGCATTTTCAATCGGTGTATTGGCAGGGATATGGTTGCCTACCGCCATGAAGAAGCCGGGGCAGCCTTTACCGATGTCCATGCACCTTTTTACTTCGTTGTATATGTCCTCTTTTGTACCGGATAACAAGACTCTTGTATCTGCATTGCCAATAAACGAATGGGTTTTACCGTATTTTTCCGCTACGTATTTCATATCGGTAATAGGCTCCAAAACGAACCCGTTAACACCACAGTCTGCAATATCGTCGATAAACTCGGTATAGTTTCCGTCGGAAGTAAATAAGATTTTCTTTCCGCTTTCGATCAACGGTCTTAAAAGTTTTTTATAATTCGGAAACAAGTACCTTCTATACCAATCGGGATGTAAAAACGCTCCGGAGGTCCATACGATATCGTCATGAACCATAACGACAGGCGCTTTGCTTTCCGCCAAAGCATCAAAATACTGCTGTATCCAAGAAGCATAACGATTTGCCACATCCCCGAAACCGTTAGGGTCTATTCCCGCTGCCATCAAAAGAATATCCCATCCGAAAATTTCGATAAGGCCCGACATTAAGGTTACATAAATCCCCGTCATATTCACGACATCGTCAAAATAACTGCAATTTTTATCGTAGTGGTCATCGAAGCTTTTGACGATATCGGACTTCTTCCTGCTACCGTATAACTCCCACGGATCAAACCTCAAAGCATCCTCCGGATCGTTGTACAGCTGCCTTGTATTCGTATCAAAATCCGTTCCTCCCGCACTGTATTGTGCATGCCCCATTTTTGTAGACTTTCCTTCAAAGATTTGTCCGAGAATAAGTACGGACCAGATAAGGTCGTAATTCCAAGCCTTTCGGAAGGCTTGGCCGGCCTTGAATTTTACTTCCGAACTGCTATTTATGCTTACATCGATTCCGGTAACCGTTTTTATAAGATCCCAATGCCCTTCTACGGAATACTCCGTACGTGGTACTCGATCAGGCATTTCCAAATTCAGAGCCGCCATTCCGTCGGTATAGGACATAACAATCCTCCTGATATGATGGTTTTATATAAAACTCATACTCCTATCGTAGCATATCTTGCAGCCAATGAATAAAAAATCATAAAAAATTTGCCGAAGCTTCGTTTTAATTATGATGTTCGGATCATATGAAAGCTTCGGCAAATCAATCGTCCTTTTATCGTTCACTTAAGAATACCGTACCAAGAGGCCGGCTAGAAGGTAAGCAATCGTATACGTTTTTAATATTTTAGAAAAACTCATTTAGCTTCCATCGGACAACTCCCATATGATATCGGTTATGATAAGGTATTCTGTTGGCGTAATATGCCGTGACAATGGTACCGTCTTCCGTTTGTACGCTTGAAGGATATCCTCCGTCCGTCGCAATTTCAAAGTTGGCAAGATAGATGGGGATACTCCATGTTTTTCCCCGATCTTTGCTGATTCGAGCTCCCACACCGTAATATCCTCTGTTCCGTATGCCGTAGGTCAACAAAATGGATCCGTCTTGGAGCAGCAAAAAGTTCGCAGGGTGCTGAAAGGCTAAAGTAACGGGGCCTTTTCTGCGCCACGTCTTGCCGAAATCCTCCGATTCGTAAAGCTCTAAGTGCTGGTCGTCCAATGTACGAGCGGCTGCAAGCAGGTATTGGCCGTCTAGACAAATCACCGTCGTTTCGTTGTTGTTAATCGGTTTTCCCGTTTCATCCATACCGATTACAACGGGATCGACCCATGTCCTTCCGTCGTCATAGCTTCTTAGAAAATAGCTCGTAAAATTCGGAAAGCCTATGACACCCTTATCCGTCCAATCCCCCCATGAAAGGCAGCATACTCCCAATATACCGTCGGAGCTTTGAACGATATCTCCGTAAGGTATAAAGCTTTGTACTCCTTGAGGTTTTTCTATGCTTCCTTCCTGCCGCCACGTAAAGCCTCCGTCATAGGAACGGCATACAACGGCATCAAGAACCTTTCGCCGGTATTGTGTCGGCACGGGAGTTCCGTAAGGTACAACGGAGCTCCAACCGGAACATAAGGCGATGATGGCTCCGTCCTTGGCTAACCCCGCCGCCAGATTCATACGGTTGCACCCCGGTGCATGAGGAGCGGGAACTCCCGCCTTTTTCCACAAACGGCCTCCGTCTTCGCTTCTCCAGCATTCAATCTCACCTTCATATATCCCGTGGCCGGGCTTGTTGAATACCAGAGCCGCTATACTTTGATCCGGGAGCAATGTCAGATTCGGCCATGCACAAACATTATCGATCGCTATGTATCTTTCCATTATAAAGCTCCTCTCTTGGTATCACGATAAAGGAATAATCTTAAATTTTTGTAGTATAGATACGTTTTGACGTTATCGTCATTCCAAAATTCCACCCATTGATCCAAACCGTTTGCATAAAGCTGTTCGATATACAATACCCATTCGGCATGGAGATCCGCCACCTGTCCTTCGTTTATCTTTTTGGTAAAGTCGTTACGAACGGCGGTAATTTGCGGGTTCGTTTCATCATATATTTCTTTATATCGATCGTATTGCTCTGCCGTCATGGTCGCTTCGTTATAAAACTTATCGGGGCGAATCCATAACAGTTCATCATTGAAATATCCTCCGTGATCTTCCCAATAAGGCACCCATTGCATCAGAAATGCATCGTAACTAAAATACGGTGCCAAATCCTTTATAAAGATTATGTTTCCGAATTGACCGAATACATTCGTACCGGTTCCTGCATATTTGGCGGGGATCTTCTCCGGATCCGTCACGATAATAGGACTTTTGAAGGGTTCACCGTACCATTTGTAATGGATGTTTTCAATACCGAATTTATAGCGCATCCAGTTTTCACCGAAATACGAGTATTCGATAAGGCTCTTCCGCAAATATGGGTATATTAAAAATAACATAATACCTTTGCTCTCAATAATGGTAACCTCGCTCTTCCGTACATCATTCTTTTAATCATTTTCAGTCTATTATTTCCACCTTCTAAAAAGCCATTGCTCAGTTGACTTGTAGTTATAGTCTTAAGTAGTGGTGTAAATTTCGTGGAG
>JAAYHZ010000261.1 GCA_012744235.1 Clostridiaceae bacterium | reverse complement strand
TAAAGTAGTAGTGATAAAGTAGTAGTGGTTAAATGAAAAATATTAAAAGCCGTAAATCTTGTACTCGTTTGTTCTTTTATTCCGTTTCTCCGGATTCAATGTATTCGAAATACTCGCCGTCCTCGTTTACAACGTTAAAATTGTTCGTAACGCCTTTCATGGTCACAATGGTATAAGGATAAGTGATGACAGTGATAACCATATCGCCTTTATTTGGAGCCGTTTCTTTCACGATCACATTGGTTTTTCCTTCGTTGTCTTCAACGCTTACCACTTCAATACCGTACCCGCCGGTGTTCTTTTCCCCCATAAATACCAACAGCATATATCCGTCTTCATATTCGAAATAGGTATAGCCTCTTTTTTCTTTATTGTTTAGTATAAAATTGATCACCGACTCGGGCAGTTCGGATGCATCGGTAATCTTATTAAAATCAATTTTGTTCACGGTTATTCCTTTCGGTGAATTGTTTGTTTCATCGATTGTGGTCTCTTCTTCGCTCGTTTGGTCGTTCAATTCGTCATTTATTGACGAGGTTTCTTTTCCGCAGCCGACAAGAAGGGTCAGCATCAACATGAAAATAAGGATCGTTGCAATAATTTTCTTCAACATAATTCACCTCTTCGTCTGAATAATATCTTTTAGCCTTCATATCTTTTGACGAAGAGGTGATAAAAATGTTCCGCAAAATTGAAAAAGTTTATTCTTCTTTATTGATTTGGCTCGGATGTTTCTTGAAAAAGTCCACCCTCGGCTCTAAGAATTTAAATACATGGTTTTCGGGATCGGGCATCAGTTCATACAATGTTTTGAAGATATTATCCCAGCTCCATAAGGACTCGTCGATATTTAAGTATTCGCGAATCATTTCCGTTCCTTCCGGGGCAATAGGATGCATTAATACGGCCGCCGTTTTCACCATGTGGAAGGTATCCACTAAGGTTTGTGCTCGAAGCTCCGCATCGTTCTCGGTTTCGGCAATACGAATGTATTTGGACCAATATTTATTTATATTCCGAATGTAAACATCCAATAGATTCATCACTTGGTGGAATTCAAACCGGGACATAAGCTGCTCGTATTCCAATACGGTCTTATTCGCTTCCGATAAAACTTCCTCGCTAATTCTCCGAAGCGGAATTTTACCGTCAAAGTATTTTTGTACGGTATAGAAGCAGGAACGAACGGCGCGATTAAATACATTGGATAATAAATTTCCTTCCTTTAGCACGGGATCGGCATCTCGTTCCGTAGCGTTAGGATTAAACGGCTTCGGCTGGAAGCCCACGCTTCGAATTCCTAAACCCAACCCTAAAAAATGTGCCCTTAATTGCTCCGCCGTATAGTGATTCAGCAACTCTTCGGCGGAAGGAGGCTTTATTTTTCCGCTGCTGCTCGCTTTTTTATTCAAAAACAACAAATGATTGTTGACAATAAGCAAAGGCAGCTGCATCTGTCCGTCTTCAGGATAAGCCGTAGGATTTTCTCCCTGCTGTCCCATAAACATGGCCATTTCTACGGGACCGTAGAAATAGACGTTGTCTTCCCCGATAAATTGGAACACTTTTGCTTCTTTCGAACACCAATACGTTTTCCAATCTTCCGGATCTCGACCGATCTTCTCCAAATAGGTTTTGGTAAAGGATAAAGGTGCCCACAAAGATTCCGGCCATACCCATATCGTCAAGCCTTCCAAACCTTCCAAATTCGGTGCCGGTACACCCCAGTCGATATTTCCCGTCAAGCGGAACGGCACCAAGGTTTTACCGGTTCTAAAGCGTATGGTATGCTCCGCAAGAATGGTACAAGCTTTTTCTCTCAACTCGAGAGAATCGAAAATCATTAATGCGGAGGACTTGTTCTCTTCGTTTTGAAACTCGTAAGGAGGCAGCTTGTCCTTTATGGCTTCCAAAGCTTCCAATTGGTCTTTTTTAATGTAAATTACAGGGGGTTCTAAAAACTCTTCGATACTGGTAATAACGAAATTACGGTATCCGGGGATCTCCTTTAATTGCTCTACCCACTGCTTCAATAAATCGTGGAACTCATTCAAATTAAAATACCAATTGGTCACATCCACCATCGCCGGTCTCTTGCCTGATAAAGTACTTTTCGGATTGATCAAATCCTGAGGCATGTATTGATGCCCTAATGAACATTCGTCGGCATAACCTTTATCCGATTGGCATCCGTCAATGGGGCATTGTCCTACAACCTGCCGACCGTTGAGCAAAACGTTGTATTCCGTATCATAAAACTGGGAGGTTGTCATCTTTCTAAGATGCTTGTTTTTATACAGATTCTCAATAAACCATTTGGACATTTCCCGATGAATCTCTTTTGAGCGACCCAAACCGGAAGCGGCATAGAGGTTCAAACTGATATTGTATTCTCCAAGCACCCTTTTTTGATCTTCATGATAATATTGCACGAATTCTTCAATGGTTCCTTCGAATTCGCCTTTTTCAACCAACTGTCGGTAATTTTCCGAAATGGGCGATCCGTAGCAATCCGTACCCGATATGAAAATGACGTTATCCTTCCCTATCCGGTCTCGTAAAAAACGAGCAAATGCGTCGGCATGAACGAAAACGCCTCCGACGTGCCCCAAATGAAGACCTTTATTCCCATAAGGCATACCGGCCGTTACGACCGCTCTTTTCGGAAACACGGGTCTTGATAATTCGATATTTTCGTTTTTCAAATCCATGTTACTCATAACTTATCTATCCTCGTTTATTAAACTGCTTACCTATATATGGTACTTATTTTACCACTTTCGACGCAATTTTTAAACCGTTTCGTCTAATCTTGTTAGGATTTTAACCAATATTCACGACAATCTCTTGTTCTCTCCATAAAACCATAGTCGATTAAGTATCTTCTTATGGTAACATAATCGTCGTATATGTCTTTCAATACCGCATTGACTTCCTTTTCGGTATATATTTTACCCGGTTCGAATTGCTCGGCAATCTTCTGTAAGATCACGAATTTTCTTTTTGCTTTGGCGGAAAAGTTTTTCAGTCTCAACGGGTCAAGGGAATAAAATACGAGAGCAAGGATTTTGTCTCTTTCCTCTTCCGTTATCAAATACATATCCTTCGGAATCGTGGCACCGGAAGGCACTTCGATTAACTTGTCTTGCTTGTTGTTTTTATTCTTCTCGTATTGCTCCGTAACCGTCTCGTAAATGGCTAAATATAGTTTTGCTTGTTTCGCCTTTTCTTTGAAGATAAATCTTTTATGACGGACGGTAACCGGTTCTACCCCCGTTTTCTTCGCCATTTCTTTGTCCGACAAACCTTCAACCATCATTTGAAGTATTTCCTTTTGGCTCTCCGTTAAACCGGTATATTTTTTATCTATCGAAGTCAATACATTCAACATACCGCCGTGCTCTTTACGTATGTGAATATCCATCATTTCATCCGCATCGTAAACGCTTCCGTCCGTATCGTATTGTTCGCTGTCATCGTATTTTTTACCGCATACATGGCACACATAACACCGGTTTTCAACATCGTAGCCGTATCCTTTTTTCAGCTCCTCCATAGGTAAAGTCAAAAGTTTTTGAATCATTTTTTGTATTCTCCGTTTTGCGTTTATGAATTTCATAAACACATCATATATCATTACAAAACAAATGTCAAACGGAAATCCGAATTTCGATATAAAATAAAATAAAAAAACGGAAAAACCTCGAAATCATCGAGGTTTATTTTCCGTTTCTGCTTGTTGGTGCCGCTGGCCGGAGTCGAACCGGCACGGTGTTGCCACCGGGGGATTTTGAGTCCACTACGTCTGCCAATTCCATCACAGCGGCGTCTTTTGCCTTACGCAAGTGTTATTATACAACACATCGATTTTATATGTCAACACTTAAAAAGTGTTTTTCTTTGGAATTTTGATCGTTTTTCTCGTATTTTTATTTCCATAATCCGGCATTTCACTTTTTTATATCTTCAATATATTCCATCAGGGCTTCCAACAACATTTTTTGTTTTTCCCCATCCAAGGTTTCTTGGATCAACAAATCATATGGCATCTCTTCGAATAAAGCGGTATTCATAAGCAACAATTTATTAATTAGATCTCCTCTTTGTTGCAAAGCTTCATTTATTATAGGATCGTTACTGAGTTTTTCGACGGCACCCGACATGAAAAAATTACTCACTCCGGGTAGGATATTCTTCGGGTATCGATGAAGATCCTCTACGTATTGCTCGACACCTTCCGGCTCATGGTCCATGGGGATTCTGTACCTTTCATTTATTAAAGAAGGCCACCAATTCTTCGTATAACGATATTGTGTATTCGATATCATCTCGATTCTGCCGTCATTTCGCTTGTAATGGGTGTTTTCCAAGCCGTACTGTATCATTCGATTTAATTGTTCATCCTCGTAAAGAAGCCTGAGCATCATGATGGAGCGTTCCGTATTTTCATTATCCATAATCATTGCCATGGGAACGAGGTTTTTTTGTGGATACGGTTCATAATCGCCGACAAACAAAACTTTGTATTTTTGATTAAAATGCTCGGGCCAATACAAGCTGTTTTTCAAGCTATTGTAAGAAGTTAAACCCATTCCAATATCACTATTTTGTATTTGTGACATTATCCCTGCTTGCGCATGTACTACCGCATTTTTCTTAAACAAATCATTTACGGTATAAAACCAATCGCTTAACACGTTCGTATCTTCAAGAGGCATGATTTTTCCGTCTTTGATTACAAGCATAAGCGCTGCCGGAATATATCCGTTTTCTTGACAGAATAGCTGCAGAAATGTATGAAACTCCAATACAAAATAAAGCTTTCGAGAAGGGTCTAAAAACATTCTTCCTCTGCTATCCGTATTCTCCAAGCCGTACTCATATAGCCTTACGATGTCTTCAACGGAATTTACTTTCGGACTTCCGGCGGATTCGTAGAATTCTCGGTTGATGATAAGGCATATTCTATCGTTATAAGCATTCGTTACGATCTTCGGCATAACATAGATTCGATCGTTTATGAAAATGTCTGCAAAATCCACATTTTCTTCATAGATCTCAGGATAGTATCGTATCAGCTTATCGGTTAAATCGACAACGGGAAAGTCTTGAAGGATCTGCGGCAGTTCCTCTGTTTTCGGTATGAAATCGATGATATCCGTACTTATTCCGGAAAATAACCTTTCATATATTTCTTGAATTTGATTATGGTAAATAACATGTTCAAATTCGATTTCCGTATTGATTACAGATAAAAGTATTTCGTTCATTTCTTTTACGGTATCCGTATGGGCTTGAAAGTTTTGAGGGACGGCATTCAAAGCGGGAACAATGACGTGTAATTTTTTATACTCGAGCCGACCCGGATTGAAATCATCAAAATTCGGCTTGTATGTATTCGTTTCTTCGCCTTTTTTCCCGTTCCTATTACACTGCAGCCGCTTAAGATGATCGTGAAAGAGATAAAAAAGGACATGAAAATTTTATATTTCATACCGGAGACCTTTCGTGAAATGTATAATCGCTCTACAATTCCATATTACACCATAAATACCATGCAGTCAACGGGTATATGCGGCTTGCTAGTTACGCAATGTCATCACGCATTCCAATCCGTATGTAATGTAGAGAATGAGGTTGTTGATATATTGAGGTGTCGGGTCTATGTATTCCATATACCCTGCGGAGAGACATAGTATAAATCGGTCGGAATTTCTGCTTTCAATGACAGTGTTACGGATAAGGCTTCTTACCTCCTCTTCGCTGCCCAGTAAAAGAGAGGAGATCTCGATATTGCCTTCTAACCCCATTCCATTACCCGTTATTTCAATGGCTTCCTTTAAAGTGATATCTCCCAAAGGAGGCGGTTCTATCGGGTTTAAGACATCCACTCCCATGGCCATAAACCGGGTCAGAAGCTTTCCCACACGCCCGTGGCAATGAACCCATACATACCCTCCCGCATCATGGATCAGATCGCATAAAGGTTTATCCGTATTGAATACAAAATCCTCAAACTCTTTTTCTCTTACTAAAGGCGGAATGCATAACTCGGGTCCCACCCATCCGAATACCGGTTTTATGCCCGTGTCCAGTACCGTCTTTACATGTTCTCTAATTCTTGCGGCATAAGTTTCCACGGCCTCCGCTATGAGTTCTCTTTCGTCCATGCACATAAGCGCAAAGCATTCCGAACCCATCAAGCGGTATACCGCATAAGCGGCATGGTCGAGGCTAAATAAGACAATACCCTTATCTCCCGTTTTTTCAACCGTATTGATATAAGAGCTTATATCAACGGGATACGGCAAATACTTTATGCGAAGGAGAGCTTTTAGATCCTCCGGTTCTTTGACAAAATACTCCATATCGTATCCGGGATGTCCGATCGTACTATATCGGTATACGGAACGCAGCCTTCGATCCGGCAAACGGATATACGTCACTCGGTCCGCCCAATGGCTGTCGGGCAACGGTTTATTTTCATAAGATATTTTTACATCTTCGCCGGCTCCGAAATAAATATTAAACTTGCTCGAAGCTCCGTCCATGATATCCGTCATTTCCGTCGCCAATTCATAAACCGGTTTGTATGCCGGGTGTATTAATTTTTGACCGATCCGGGCTCCCCAAAGCTTTAATGCGGGTCGGTCCGTTTCTTTGCCTTGAAAAATTCTCATGATTCTTTCTTTACCGGTCATACCAAATCCTCCTTTAAAAAAATCGACGGCAAGAGCATACTTCTTGCCGTCACTAGGTTATCCTTATGTTCTATTTGCAGTTAGTCATCGTGATGCCTTCCGGGTCCACCGTAAATAACACATCACCGTCCGGCCTGTTTTGTATTACGTTGTTAATCCATACGTTTTTAACCGGATCGTTAAACACAATGGCGTGTTTTGAGGAGTTGGACACGATATGATTGATCTTTATATCGTGCATATCTCCCGGGTTATACCCGGAACCGTATCCTTTATAGGAACCGATGATGGCTAATCGCTTGGATTCGGATATGGGATTGCCGTCGATGACATTGTTGATATAGACATTGTAGATTTGATGACCATGCCTGGAAAGCAGCGCAATGGCATGGCTGTATAAAGAAGTGGAGGAATAGACATTCGATACGGTAATGTCATGAATATCTCGCTCGCGAATATCCTCTCCTTCATTGATCAAGTAGCTGGAAGGATCCAAAGGGTACACATATCTTGAACAAGGATAGGTCGTTCCGATTGTCGTGGTGTTTAAGGCGATAAGGTCGTCGGATGTATGTCCTTTAATGTTCTCGATGGTGATGTGATGGCATCCTAAACGAAGATTGACTCCGTCCCCGTTTTTGACCTCGGAAACAATATCCAGATCGTGAATGTAGCCATAGCTGCATCGATCGAAGGAGTTTGCCCAGCTTCTCGGCTTTTTATAGGTAAACCCGGCCAATTCAAAATTCGTACATCTCGATAAGGTTACTTGGAAATTACGCCACCCCCAATAATCACCCACCATCACTTGCTCCTCTCCCATGGTTGGATGCATCATTCTCGGCAATACATCCGGTCCTTCCAATATCGCTCCGTTCTTACCGAGTATTCGAATGTTGGATATGGGGTGTATTTTTAAAGGAAATCCGTTGGGGGTTTTCGGATCGATCTCAAAATTGTCTCCTCTGAAAATGGCATCAAACATTAAATCTTTTTGCTTAATCTTCACGCCGTCTACAATCACCGTGGTGTTTGAAGGAAGCAATATGGCACGATCGATGAGCCAGTCTTTTCCGTCAAAAATGACGGTTCGGGGTTGGAATCCGGAAGCAAACTTCATACATTCTTCGATAATTTCGCTGTCCGTCTTCTTATCGTTGTAAAAATCCAAAACGCGAACCGGATTTATATATCCGTCTTTATAGCTATACATAACTTCTACCTCTCCTACATTAAATTATTAATGTAAATGATAAACCTATTCGAATACGGACTTAATCATCTCCAATGTTTTTTCCACCAAAAGCGCTCCTCCCTCTTTTCCGGTACGCCCGCTGGCCACCACGGCGCTGTAGTGACCGCCTTTTTCCGCTTTTTCCGTCGGAAGATACATTCCGTCACTATTGGCCAATTGTACGATAAAGGTTTGGTCGGCTATGCTTCGAGCTTTGATGCATAAGCCGTAGTCCAAAAACAATTCGAAAGGATTGGTTGCAAAAACAATGTTGCCTACACGCACCACATGGATATCGGCACTGAATCGAGGCGATTGGTCTTGTATTTTTCGTCTTTTCATGATACCGGCATAACCGTGTAGATCCGCCATTTCTCCCGAACCGTAGCGCTTGGACTGTTTTGCCGCAACATATTCTTCAAAGCATTTCTTTGCATGGATGTACTCTTGTTCGGTCACTCTTCTTGTTGGAAAATCCAAAATCTCACTACGATGCTTCAGTTCGATTTCAAAGGCAATATTATTCTTTGCAACCTTATACTCCTCCAAAACCGCTGCGGATATGCGCCTTCCGATTTCCGTCAATCCGTCAAAATTATTAAAGTTCGCTTCGTGTATGTTTTTATATCGCCGTATCAGATCTCGCGGAGATTGGTCTCCTGCGGAGCTGCACTGAGCCAAAACATACAAATGATCTCCGAATTCTTCTTTTAGCATCCTTCGGACTTCTCCCCAATAGTCGGAAGACACCACCTTCATATGCTCAACTACTTGGGAAGGACACGCTACGTTGATGACGATACCGGTCAGCTTTTCATTGGTATCGAATAAATACAAAAGTTCGATTCCCGAATCGTTTCCGCCTTCAAGAAAAGCAAAGTCTTCTCGGTCGGTCATGCCGTACATCAATGCCGACCCGTCTTTGTAGACGGTACGGCGGCAGTGTCCCACAACAGCTCGTGCAAAGCCCGGAGCAACTCCTCCCGGCTTTCTGTTGTTCCATGCTTCCGTAACGGCTTCCGCAATACGATCCTTTAAAAAAAGGCCGTATTCCAAAGGAGTCATTACGTTATCGGGCAATGCTTCTTTTAATGGCCTTAAGTGATCAGGCAAAAACTCTGCCGCCACATGAAGCCCCAAGGTTTCGTCTTCAGGCCGTAATCCGTAATTCGGAGCCGTATGGGTATGGGTAGCGAAAATGATGATTTTGGATAAATCGAGTCCTTGGCATTTTCCCTGCAGACTTTCTCGAACGGCCTTCGTTAAATCGGAAGAAATCCCGCACAGGTCGCAGGAACAAAGGACGATATGATCCTTTTCATTTTCCATAGCCAAGGCGGTAACAAGGATGGGCGAATGAACGTTTTCGGATATTCTTGTATAGAATTGACCTCGTAAAGTAACCGGTTTGTTGGGCGTAATGTCTTTTTGAGACCAACCAATATTTAACGGACTTTTCATGATTTTTTCCTCCCGTTGATGCAAAATTCCGGAATTCGCATGCTTCAAGAATATTCTACCATAAATATTGTAGTCATAATACTTCCATAACATTCATAATGCCTTTGGTGTGATATTCCGTGTATTCGTTTAATAATTCGGGAGTTGTTTTCCCGATGACACATGCTCTTTCTTTTTTATCGTCCTTGACGGTTCGATATTCCATATCAAATGCGGGAATTCCGAATTTTTTATAAACATAAGCCGGCACGCTTCCTGCCGTCGTCCCGTATCGGAGAAGCGTACCCTCCTTTTCTACGTCGCGAAAACCCGCCGAATAGGCCGTAACCTGCTTCATGCATTCATCTTTATAGGCCGTATCATTTGCCGAGTCTTTTGACGTCAAAAAGCAATCTCCGCATATGGATGAAAGGCAGTGACCGCAGAATACGGCTCGGGGACGGACCTTATGTAAAAAGTTAACGACGGCTTTCGTCTCGTCTTCCGATTCGGGAAAAGGTCCTCTGTAAGTGATGGAACCGTGTATGGTTGTGTTAAGACCGTACATAAGATCTACCGTATCCCAATTGGCATCAAAATTCCTGTTTAAATCCACGCCGTTGGGATTGCATCGTAAATATTGGGGAGTGCCTGTAGCCATATCTTCTCTGCAATCCGCATTCACCGACGGCAGAATGGCAAGACCCGTTTTTTCAAGGAGATCAGGACGGTTTTTGACGATGTATTCGGCCGCCCTTAAGAACAGCTCCGGTCCGGATTCGCCGGCATGAACGGCACCGATGAGTGCGATGCATCGTTCTTTGTTTCCTAAAACAAGCCCTTTCAATACTTTCTTGCGGGTAGAATATCCGTAAGGCTCCAAGCTTTTCGGACCTCGGTATAAGGAATGGATTTTTTCCATCTCTTGATTGATTCTTTCAAAAGTCCACCAGACATCCGGATGCCGTACCGTTATTCCTACCGGTCCCGCAGGAATCGTATCATCCTTATATGCGACCCAATAGGCATATGTATCTAAAGGCTTTACGTTTCGGTCCGTATAGATAAAATAATACGATTCTTCTTTATCCAGCGGCCCGTCATAGATCAATTCCGCATCTTTGAAATCGATGGAATCAAAGTATTCGTAATAATCGTTTCCCTGTTCAAAAGCATCTTCTTTTTTTCTGTAGATACGAAAATGCAGTCGATCCCCGTTGTTATCGTACAAAAGGGATCCTCTTTCGATATATAAACGGACGATTCCGTCCTCACTCTTCCCTCTTAAAAAACGAATGCTTTTCCGAGCCATATGATCACCTCTTTCTGTCAGGTACCGGTCCCGTTGTGTTTCGAATAACGGCTTCGGAAGTAATTCTCGTTATTGTTTTCGATTTATCGATGCCGTTTACGATTTCGTTCATGATTGTGGAAATGGCAATATCTGCTACCTTATGTATCGGTATTTGAATCGTAGTAATGCCGTTAAATACATATTCGGATATGCGGATATTGTCAAAAGAGAATATGGAAAAGTCCTCAGGCGCTTTAAAGCCGAAATCCTGTGCACACTTCAAAGCTCCTATACATATTTCATCGTAGGACGCCACAAAGGCCGTGGGAAAGTCTTTTTTTTCAAGGAAATAATTCATACCCTCCACACCGGCGATTTGGTTTCTCTTGTCCGTAATGTATATTCGGTGTTCCGGCAATTCAATTCCTTTTTTCTGCAAGACGGCTTTTACCGTCTCCAAACGGTTGTAGTCCAGCCGATCAAAGATCAACCCGAATTCTCGATGCCCGTTTTGAATCAATTGATCTGTCAAGGTTTCTATAGCATGGTAGTCATCGATCATTATGGCGTTGCAATGGCTGTTAAAATCCCGATTGGTGGAGGATTCGATAACCAGCAAGGGAATTTTATTGGCGTTGCACACGGAAATGATTTTTTCGTATTGTTCATCGGATATATCGCAGGAGTCCACCACAATTATGATACCGTTCAATTTTTTCGCCGTAAACAATTTCACGTACTTTTCGACTTTACTATACTCAAAATTGTGGATGCCAAGGAGTAAGTTGTATTTCGAATCTTGCAGCTTTAATTCCAACTTCTCCAGAATGTTCGAATGAAGAAAGCTGGTGACTTCCGGCAATATCACACCGATTGCACTGGTGACGCTGTTTTCTGCAGCCATGTTTTTGTAATTGAACATAACCGCCGCATCCATCACCTTTTTTATGGTTTCTTCATTGATTTCTTTACTGTTGCTCAAAGCCTTCGATACGGTGGATACACTTACTCCCACATACTCCGCAATATCTTTTAACGTCGGTTTTATCATAGACTATCCTTTCATACTCTTTTATATTAAACGCTTCTTAAGCATTTTTATTCACTTGCATACCGGGTATAATGTTGCCTTGCGGTACGGGATAGAATTTTCGGTATGCTTCATACCAAGGTGCTTCCATACGCTCCGGTATAAAGATGTGACGCATCAGCCCTAACCCGTATACATATCGATACATCTTGCCGAAAAGCTTTTCTCTTTTTTCGATCAAAGGCAGTACGGCATCAAGGTCCGATTTTTCTTTCCAGAGAGTATAATCCCCGATTTTATAATCCAAAGCCATCAGCTGTGCTTTTAACATTATCTGTTCAAAAAGCCAAGTACTCTGTTCTTCGTTGACGGAAACATGCTCTTGTAAATCCGTTAAATCCTTTTCCCATTGTACCGCTTTTTCCAAATCATAAAACTGCATTTCGTTCATGATTTTAAGTAAAGTCTTGGAATTTTCACCTTTTAAAGAGAACATATCATAGATATATTCCAAAGTCAATTCATCTATATCCGCATCCGGATCTCTTGCTAATCTTGAAATGATGTATTCGTTATAATGGTCTCCGAAGGATTCGTTATAGGTATTAAAGCCTGTACACCCGGCTTTTTCAAAGGAGCGGATAACGGAACGAATTCTTTCTTGTGCGCAATGGATGCCTGTTTTTAGATAAGTATCTTTGTTCACATGAGAAAAACCGATATGAACAAAGGTGTTTAAAGGAAGAGGATCGATTCTCTTTTTAATATCCACCGGAACCTCGAATACTCCGTATGTAACACTGTACATAAATTCTCCGAAATGACCGGAAATTTTTTCGGCAAAGTTTTTCAAAAGATGAATGTCGTCATCCGAGGTCCACCAGCCGCATATATCCACTTTAATATCCGGAAAATACTTGATTACAATTTGAAAGATATCGTAAACCATGTTTAAAAAGGTGTTGTAATAGGGTTGGCATTTGTCACATGCACAGCCCCCGTCGTCGTACGGTCCGCAGACAATCCTGTCGATATGAACATGGGAGGCGATAAAATCTTTCATGAGATTCTCTACGTTTTTCAAGCATACGGCACGAGCTTCGGGATTGGAAGGACACAAAACCTGCCCTTGCACCTTGTGAGCGTGACTTCGTACTCCTACAAGTCCCGGCAGCAATTGGTCGGTAAAAGCTACGTTGTGAGCTACATAGAGCTTGGTTTCCATGCCCAATTCCTTTGCATAGCGAAGGAATTCTTTCTTTTTTCGCCAAAGGCTCATGGAGGAGCTGCAGTATACATGGGGATTGTACGGGTCGGGCATATCGTTCGGGTCAAACCAATCGGCATAACCGTTGGCTCCGAACAAGGCCAAATCCTCCAATAAATATTCCATTTCCGAAGGCCAGCAAACTTCATAAGCGTTTCCGAAATGCCCCGGCATGTAGTGGTTTCGATGAGGATATTTCGGTCGATTGGTTACGGTAAACCGTTCGGGAAGTTTTTCGCCTTTGCAAATAGCTTTAACGATTTGCCGAATCAGTTCACCGGCTCCGGCGATAAACTCAATTTTCGATTTGGCCCAAACCGTCGCTTTTGCTCCGTCCACATCCACACGATACCCTTCGATATCCGCATACTCGAACAAAACATCCGAAAAAGGCATTGTTTCTTGATTTCTGTCCAGCCAATCCTTTATTCTTTTTTCAAAGATTTCTCTAGCCTTTTCGGCTATCGGTGTCGTTACTGTTATCATGATACCATCTCCTCTTCCGCTTTTTTATATTAAAAATTCGACAGGATGCATACCCTAATTGCACCCTGTCGGTAAGCTCTACCCAATTACATTCTTATTTAATCCAACGAGATCCCTTGTACAGCTCCGTTGTCAACGGCCACTCGTCGCTGCCGTATATCTCTACCAATTTATCATACCCTGCCGCAGACAAAGCGTCAATATACTGGCTCCTTTCGTGATAGTGTCAATTTGTTGTAGGATAATTAAACTTAAAGGTATCCCCATCTTTTTGATACAACTGGCTATAT
>JAAYHZ010000260.1 GCA_012744235.1 Clostridiaceae bacterium | reverse complement strand
TGAATCCGATTTGCTGACGGCAACGGATAAAGCGGTGGATATTCTGGTAAGACAAATCAGACGAAACAAGACCCGTCTGGAAAAACGCTTGCATCAGAAATTGCCTATTGCCGATTACGACGCGGATACGTTGAGTCATGAAATTGTGGATGAGGAGCTTGATTATAAAGTCGTAAAAACCAAGAAGTTCCCCATGAAGCCCATGTCCGTCGAGGAAGCGATTTTGCAGATGAACCTGCTAGGGCACCAGTTCTACATGTTTAAAAATGCGGAAACCGACGAAGTGAACGTTGTATACGTAAGAAAGGATAAAAACTACGGGTTAATCGAACCGGAAATGTAAGACATCTTGCAATTCAAACAGATTGATATAACGAAGGCTGTCCGAGGACAGCCTTTTTTAATGCATTTTTTCCGTTTTACCGTAAGGATTTATAATGGTATGACTATATTTCTTTCTTCTTCGTTTCCCATATGATAGGAAAAGACATCCGTATGGGCATCGTCAAATGATCGGTCCGCACACATAACGCCTTCCGCCAATTCGTTGATCCCGGGCAGTTGTTTTAAGGTAATAAAAATCCGGTCATTCTTCACTTCGATTTCTCTGTAGCAGCAGGTGGCTTGTGTAGCCGCTCCCGTTTCAATTTGCAGACCGGTCATTGTTTTCGGATTTTCTAGCAATTCCAATTGCGGCGTTCCGTCTTCTTTTAATGTCATGGGAACCGTACTGTTTATGTGCTGATGACCGCAAAAATAGCAGACAACTTGATGCTCCGGCTTCGCCAAAAGGTATGCAATCTTTTCTCTAACGTCGCGAATCCGGTTGTAATCCCACGTTGCGCAAAAACCGCCTCTTCGAGTCTGAAAAACGGGATAGTGGGAAAAGACCAATTTTTTGCCCGGCTTTTTCAATTCTTGCTCCAATCGCTTCAATTGGTTGTCCGGATCTTCGTTTCGGACCGCAAATGCAACCAATCTTACATTCGAAAACATCTCGGAATACAGCAAACCCTTGTCCCCGAAGACCTTTGCAAAATTGGTTTCCGAAAGCTCCATGTATTCATACTCTTCCACCCCGGGATACCTTTTTTCCATCCCTTTTATCGGGCATAAATCGTGATTCCCCGGAGTCACAATGTATCGATCCGTTATGCACTCCACAATTTCTTTGAAGCCTGCCAATTCTTCCAAACAAGCAGGTCCTTTTACCGTTAAATCCCCGCCTCCAATGAAAAGATCAAAGGTTTTCATCTTTTCCTTCAGCAAATCCCAAAAAATCTTCAAATTTCTTATAGCATACGGGTAGTGCGGTTTTTCAGGGGTTATATCATAATGAATGTCCGTTGCGTATATAATTTTCATACTTTTTCACTTTCTTTTACTTTACTTCGATTAATTGACCGGTCTCCGAGGAAGCGTATATCGCATCCAATATTTTCATGATTGTAACTCCGTCTTTGGCCGAACATGTACACGGGGTTCCTCGCAGCACGCAATCGACAAAATGATCAATTTCTTCCGAGAAGCAAGCGTCAAAATCAAATCCGCTCTTTAATACCGGCTTGATATCCGTCAAGTAGCTGCGGTCTGCGGTATAGCTCTCCAACTCCGGTTCCAGGCTGGCGCCTCCTTTGGATCCGAAGACCTCAAGATACGTAACGTCTTTTTTAATATGTGATGTCCAACTGGTTTCCAAATGGATACAGGAACCGTTCTCAAATTTGATTATTCCGACCGCCATATCTTCCACGTCATTGATGCCGTCATTCCGATAATCGGCGGCTTTCCAAGCCGAAACGCCTTTTATGTTTGCCATATTGCCCACTTTATTAAAGGTAGCACCGAAAACCGAAACGGGCTTCGGCTTGTTCATGAGAAACATGGCTAAATCCACCATATGGACGCCCAAATCGATAAGAGGCCCTCCCCCGGATATCTTCTTATTCGCAAACCATCCTCCCGGGTTTCCGGTTCTTCTTAAGTATCCGGTTTTGATGTAATAAATGTCACCCAGCTCGCCGTCGTCAATTTTTTGCTTTAAAAGCTTCGCTTTTTCTTCGAATCTCCGCACAAATCCAAACATTAAAAGCTTACCGGCCGATTGCGACGCTTTTTCCATTTCCAAAGCCTGAAGAGCATTCAATGCCGGAGGCTTCTCGCATAAAACGTGCTTTCCTGCATTCAATGCGTTGACGGTTATTTCGGCATGGGTATTATTCCAAGTAATGACACTGACAGCATCAATATCGCTTTTTGACAGCATGTCCTTGTAATCTTGGTAGACTTCTTTTGCACCGAATTGTTCGGCTCTTTGCTTGGCTCGTTCCAAATTAAAATCGCATACCGCTACAATTTCGACGTCCGGATTTTTCCTGTATGCTTTCATATGCAGCTCGGCAAGATTTCCTGTACCGATAATTCCGACTTTCATTTTTTTCATATACCACACCCGATTTTCATATTTACCGATATTTTATATATTTTCTGCCGCAGGAGATAAAATCTGTCTCCCATTTGGAAAATCGAGCTTGTCACCGCCTTTCTTTTCCAAAAATTCGTTGTTATTTTTCTATACATCCGTTTTTTATATTTAATGATGATGAAAGTAAAGCTTGAAGCGAAATTTATTGTCCCCTAGTCAACTTATGAACGTTTCTTTTTACTTTTGTGCTTTTATCCCGGTTTTGAAAAAGGGCGGACGTGCATCGGCCAAAACTTTCTTTCAGTCGATGCACATCCTTTTTTAATAATAAAGCCTTCCTTTAGTTATACTGATTTCGATGTTTAAAGAATTTCGTCAACGTTTTCAACAATCTTGATAATCGCATCGGCGAACTGGTCCATGTCTTCTTTTTCGCCTAAAAGAACATTCTGTGTTGTCCACACGCCTTGCTTTTCCGTAAGTTTTTCCGCCGTTTCCAGATATACCTTGGAGTAATCAATGCTGCTGCCTGTCATCTTCTTCATTTGGTCGGTCATCAGCATGGGCATCTTGTACAAACAGGTGTATCCCGGGGAAGCAATAATACCTTCCGCATTCAAAGCTTTCAAGAACTTATCTCTAGGCAAGCCCTTTAAATTTTCCTCCAAGTATTTGAATAAGAACAGATGGTAGGAGTTTCTTGTGATGCGTTCGTCTTCTTTTACCGTTTGAATGCAATCGATCTCGTTCAGACGGGCCGTCAAATATTTGGCATTTTCCATTCTCTTTTCAATTTGGCTATCCATACGGTCTAACTGTGCATTGAGAATAACCGCTTGCCATTCGGTCATACGGGCGTTGGTTCCGATATAGGGATGTCCATACCATACGGTGCCTTTGTAGTCTCTTCCGCAGTGGTGGATGGACCAGCACATTTCAAACAGATCGGTATCGTTGGTGGAAATGAATCCGCCTTCCCCTGCCGTCAAGTTCTTGCTGGCTTGGAAGCTGAAAGATCCTGCCGTTCCCAAAGACCCGCATTTTTGGCCTTTCCACTCGGATCCGTGGGCATGGGCCGTATCTTCGATAACGAACAGATTATACTTATTTGCTATCGCCATAATCTTGTCCATATCGCAGGGTCTTCCTCCTACGTGAACCGGGATAACAGCCTTTGTTCTCGGAGTAATAGCCTGTTCCAGCTTGTCAGGATCCATATTGAACGTATCTTCTTCAATATCTACAAAAACAGGGGTAGCGCCAACGCAAATAACAGCAGAAACAGTGGCTACAAATGTATAAGGCGGAACCAACACTTCATCTCCGAATCCGATTCCTTTCGCCCTTAACAAAACTTCCATTGTAGCCGTTCCGTTGGTAACCGCAACGCCATGTTTTACACCCAGGTAATTGCAGAATCTTTCGGTAAACTTGGCAACCTCAGGTCCTAAGGTTCCCCATTTCTGACTCTCCAATACTCGCAGCAATCCATCCGCTTCTTCTTTTCCATAGACCGGCCACTGAGGAAACGGTTTTGTACGTAATTTCGGTCCGCCGGTTATTGCTAACTTACCCATAAACATACCCCTTTCGTCAATCATATGTCATAGGACATAGTATTATCAATAATACTTTCCCTTACCTTATTATATTGACAAAATCCATAATATACATTAATGTAATTGTTGAATGTTAGCACAATCTTGCTGTATAATGAATTTGAAAGGATAAAAAAGAATGCAAGAGCCCTCGTTATATGAAAAAGCGTACATAAAGGATCAACACTTTCCCATTCAAGTTTCATTGAAGAATTTCCATTGTGCAGGCAGCATTTTCAACAGCCACTGGCATGAAGTGCTGGAAATTTTATATTTCACAAAGGGTACCGCTATCATAGAATGCGGAACGGAAAGTATTAAGGTTCGGTCCGGAGATGTTGTGGTAATCAATGCAAACGAGCTTCACAGAGGCGAAAGTATTGACAACGAAGTCGTCTACTACTGCATCGATATGAGTACCGAGCTTTTAAAAGGAAACGTCATCGATATATGCGAAATCAAATACATTGAGCCCATTGTCCGCAACCTTTACCGATTCGAAAACAAAATCCAAAACGACCGCGAAGTGGTGAATTGCATCGAAAACATCATAACGGAATTTGAATCCGGAAAACCGGGCTACGAGCTTGCGGTGAAAGGATCCACATACCATTTGCTGACGGCCTTATTGCGAAGACACATCGAGAATATATTGACTCCGGAGGAATGCAATCATCGGCAGAAAATGTTTGACAAGCTGAAAAACGCGTTAATCTATATCGAGAATCGATACACCGATAAGCTGACGTTGGAGGTTCTTGCGGAGCAATGCGGCTTTAGCGTATACCATTTCTGCCACGAATTTAAAAAGGCCATCGGGAAATCGCCGGGAGAATACATTACCTTGTATCGAATCGCAAAAGCCGAGGAGCTATTGCTGAATTCGGATATGAGCATTACGGATATCGCTCTATCCACCGGTTTTAACGATGCCAACTACTTTTCGAGAGCATTTCGAAAATACAAAGAAGATTCTCCTTCCGCGTATCGGAAGAAAAATCTTCTTGATCGATAGCCCTTTGATCGGATACTCGGTTTTTCCCTCGTCGGTGTCGTTTAACCGTAAAAGACGGCTGCCGAATGAACGGCTTCTAATCCCCGGTCACAAATTTTTATTTCTTCAATAACTCTTTCGCGGCCTTTACCGCTTGGGCGGCATTCTCCGCATAGCCGTCCGCTCCGATAGCTTGCGCGTATTCCGGGGTTACGCAGGCTCCGCCTACCATCACTTTTACTAAAGGACAGACTTTATTTTTCAGTTCGATGACTTCCTTCATGTTTTGCATGGTAACGGTCATCAGAGCCGATAAACCGATAATATCCGCTTTATGCTTCAAAGCGGCATCGATGATTTTTCCCGAGTCTACGTCTTTTCCCAGGTCGATAACGTGAAATCCGTTATTCGAAAGCATTAAGGCCACTATATTTTTACCGATATCGTGGATGTCTCCTTTTACCGTTGCCATAATGCATACCGGTTTTTTGCCTTCCTTCGATTCCTTTCTTAAAAAAGGCTCCAAATAGTCTACCGCTTTTTTCATGGCATTGGAAGAAGCGATCAATTGGGGTAAATAGTATACGTTTTTCTCATACAGCTCCCCTACTTCTTGTATGGCCGGAACCAGCCTTTCTTCCACGATAAACTCCGGTGTCCACCCTTTTTCCAATCCTTTTTGTACCTCTTCGATGACGGATTCAAATCGGCCTTTTAAAACACAGTTGTAAAGAGTATCTTTTTCTTTTTCCGTCGTTTCCCTATCTTCCGTAGTCTGCTGCCGAGGGGTGTTATCGTCGTTTATTTTTCTTACGTTCTTAATGTATTCCGCTCCGTTCGGATCTTTGTTCGTTAAAAGCTTGGCGGCATAAACCGCGTTCATCGTTCGGTCGCAGGTAGGATCGGAGATGGCAAAATTCAGACCTCTTTGGATGGCCATAGCCATCATGGTAGCGTTGATTGTTTTTCTTTCCGGCATACCGAAAGAAATATTCGACAGCCCGCTTATGGAAAACCATCCTTTTTCTTTGCAATAGGATACGGTATCCAAAACATCCAAGGCGGCCTTCGGAACGGATGCAACGCTCATGGTCAATGCATCCGCCATGAAGTCTTCCTCCGACAATCCGTATTCTTTTGCTCTTTTCACCAGTTTCCGGATATTCTCGTGCTTTTCTTCTATGCTCTTCGGTAATCTGGCACCGCTTAACGGCAGCAAAATCGTCATGGAACCGTACTTTTTCACCACAGATAAAACAGCATCCGTTTTTTCTCCGTCAAGAGACACCGAATTGACCAGAGCTCTTCCGGGATATATCCGCAAAGCCTTCTCAAAAACCTTCGGGTCGGCGGAGTCCAAGCACAACGGCACTTTTATATCCCATGACAACTTCTCCACGGCCTTTGTCATAATATCGGCTTCGTTGCATCCGGGCACCGCTACATTGACGTCCAAAACTTGAGCTCCGGCATTCTCCTGTATTCTTGCTAATTCCATCAGCAGATCGAAACGGCCGGACGCCAATTCCTCTTGAAGCTTCTTTTTCCCGGTGGGATTGATTCTTTCGCCGATAATAAGCCCGGTATCGTTTCCATCAAAAATAAAAGCATCGGTTCCGGAAGCCAAGCAGCCACCATGAAAGGCCGGTTTTTCAAAGGACGCATCCTTTAGCAAGCCCTTTAATCCTCGGATGAACTTCCCGTCGGTTCCGCAGCAGCCTCCGACCACCGACGCCCCTGCATCAAGGAGAGGCTTAAAGCCTTTTACAAAGCTTTCAGGATCCGTATCGTACCGGGTCTTTCCGTTTACCGAGCGAGGAATTCCCCCGTTAGGCTTGGCAATCACCGGCACCTTCGCTACTTGTTTCATCTTCTTCACGATTTCAAGAAGAGAATCCGGACCTGCTCCGCAATTGGTTCCTACGGCACTTGCACCGAGGCTTTGCATGATGATCATGGCCGCTTCCGGAGAAGTCCCCCCTACGGTGCGTCCGTTCTTCTCGAAAGTGACGGAAGCGATAAAAGGAAGGTCGCACGTCTCCTTAATGGCAAGGGCGGCGGCACGGGCTTCTTGGATATCGATCATGGTTTCTATGACAAAAAGATCCACGCCCCCTTCCAAGAGCGCATTTACCTGTCTTTTGTAAATATCGACCGCTTCTTCAAAGTTCAAAGACCCTAAGGGTTTAATTCCCGCTCCGGTAGGTCCGATATCGCCCGCTATCAAAACGCGTCCCTCAGCCGCTTCCTTCGCAAGCCTTGCCGGGCCGTAGTTCAACTCAAAAGCTTTTTGCTTTAGACCGTAATCGGATAGCTTGGACTCGTTGGCCCCTAATGTAAAGGTATAGATGATATCCGACCCGGCTTCGATGTATTCTCGGTAGATTTCTTTTAAAATTTCGGGATGCTTTAAAGCCCAATCCTCCGGACAAGCGTTATCCGGCATTCCTTTTTCGGCGAATCGAAATCCGTATCCCCCGTCCAGCAAGATCGGGCGGCTTCGCAGCAGGTTATCCAAATCGTTTTTATTCATAAAAAGCCAAAAGGGTAAAACCTCGAGAAAAAATTGCGGTTTTAAGCCCTGTTTTCCTCCTTTTCATTAACGTTTCGATGCTTTCATTTTTCGAATGATTTCGGCTATCATGGTAACACGGTTAAAGGGCGGCATAAAGTAAACGCCGTCCAGTCCTTCGGTTCTTCGGATACACTCCAAAGCAATCTCCACGCCGACCTTATAGGCTTCATCCCGGTCCATGCCTTGGTAGAACCGACGAATATATTCTTCCGGTACCACGATTCCCGGAACTTCGTTGTTTAAAAACACGGCATTGTTGTAGCTTACAATGGGCAATATGCCGGCGATGATTTTCACTTTCAATTCTTTTTTGGCGCGGAGCAAATTTTCCGCCGCTTCATCGGAATATACCGGCTGGGACAAAAAGAAGCGTGCCCCGGCCTTCGTTTTTTCCTCGGTTTTTCGAAGCTGGGCATCAAAGTTCGGTACGTTAGGATTGATGGCGGCACCGATATAGATTTCGGAATTTGCAAAAAGCTCGTTATTCATTTCATTGATTAACGAAATCAGACCCTTTGAGTTCAAATTGAAAACGCTTTTCGCACCGGCTCTTTCATTTCCCGGCAAAGGATCTCCGGTTATGACCAATATATTCCGAATGCCTTCCCCGTGGGCTCCCAAAATGCCGGATTTTAATCCTACAATATTTTTGTCCCGGCAGCACAAATGAGGCACAACGTCGATACCCGTTCTTCTTTTGATACGAGAGGCCACCATCAAAGAATCCGCTCGGACCTTTCCTAAAGGAGAATCGGCTACCGTAATGGCATCGGCCAAATCCTTGATGTATTCCGCCGACTGCAGCATGGAAGCGGTGTCCGATGTAAAAGGCGGGTCCAATTCCACCATGATCACTTTTTCTCCTCTATCCAGCTTTTCTTTAAAAGAATTCGCCGAATAAGGAACGGTATCCACGACTTCTTTTTTTTCTTTTACCGCTGTACTGACCTTGTATTTCGCTTCGTACAAACGCTTGGATATGGCCTTTATATGTTTCGGAGTGGTGCCGCAGCAGCCGCCTACTATCTTCGCTCCGGCTTCCACGATCTTCATCACCCGGTCGGCAAAGTATTCCGGATTCAAAGGATACACCGTTCTTTGGTTTTTGATCACGGGATAGCCGGTGTTGGGAAGTGCCGATAAGATAAAGTTTTTTTCTACGGGCAATCCTTCGATTAAAGAAAGCATATGTACGGGTCCCATGGCACAATTGAAGCCCCACGCATCAATACGGGGGTTTTCAGCCATTTTGGTACGGATAGTGGAAAGAGAAACTCCTTCTCGAGTGTATCCCGTACTGTCAAATGCAAATTGGGCGTTTATAAATGAGACGGGACAAGCCTTTTTGATGTACTCGGCACAAAATTCAATATCGTCGGGTTTTCCAAAGGTTTCAAACCAGAAAATCCGCGCTCCTTCTTCCAAAAAGGCGTCGATTATTTCGATATATTCGTCGAATCTGTTTTTTTCATTCCCCGGCCCCGGTGCAGGATCCGTGTTCTCGGGGATAGGGCCGATGTCCGCGGCAACAAAAACGTCTCGATCCGCCGCCGCTTCTCGGGCGATTCGGTAGCCGGCTTTGATGATTTTTATAAGCTCGTCGGCTTGGGTATTTAACGTTTTGCAATTCGCGGCAAATGTGTTGGTACGTAATAATTTTGCTCCTGCTTCCACGTAAGCAAGATGAATCCCTCTTATTATTTCCGGATGCTCGATATTTTCAAATTCCGGCATGGGATACCCGTTATGCTGCACGGCATAATAGGTTCCCATGGCACCGTCGGTTAATAATATATTGTCTTTTACAATTGCCTTTAAAGCATGAACTTCTTCTGTTTTTTCCATACCGTTGCTTCCTATCTTTACAATACTAAATGTAAAGTATATAAGAAGGAAGCGAAAAATTCAAGAGAAGGAAAATCGGTCCATGCTCTTGCTTTGTCTTTATCGAAATTTACATCCGGCACATCCCGCGCCTTGGGACATGGGACAGCTTTGTTCTTTCGTTTTATGAATTTGTCGTAGCCCTACCCTGCCTTCCGCGGAAAACACTTGCTCGATTTTTGAAGACCCGCATTTCGGGCAAACGACCTTTTGGCGTTCTTTCCAAGTTCCGAAAAACGAAAATTTTTCTTCACACTCCGTGCAAATCAAAGAATAGTCAGGCATGATCATACCTCCTTTTGTTATTTTTCATTCGTATAAGCCCATGATACCGGAAAAAAGCCTTCGATAAAAGAGCAAAAAAGAACCGTACTGCAGAAAGCTTCCGGTACGGTTATATATTGAATGTATCTAAGCGTCAAATTTAATTTCGTATTTAATCGTTAATTTGTCGGCCAAATGATGTTCAAATCGGGAGTCTTGTAGTATGCAAATTTGTCGTTGTTGTAGAAGTCCGAAACAAGCTTGTCAAGACCTGCATCATACAAGCGGTTGATGTATTGTTCCCATTCGGTTTCGTAGTTGGCGATCTGTCCGTTCCAAGAACGATTGCGGAAGTCGGCAATGATGTTGTTGATATCACCGCTGATTGTAGCCCAGTAATCGTTGTATTCCTTCATCATATCGTCGGGAACAAATGCGGAGCTAAAGTACTTGATCGGTTCGATACAGTAGTATTTGTACCATTCTTCGCTGTACAAGATCTTCGTGTATTGAGACATAGCTTCGTTACCGATTAAGTTCGGTCCGCCGGAGCTGAATATTCCGATGAATCCGCCGTAGCTTCTGTAGTGCGGAGGAATCTTGGTCGCTTCGGTGGT
>JAAYHZ010000259.1 GCA_012744235.1 Clostridiaceae bacterium | reverse complement strand
CGGCTATCAGCCTAACATGCCATGTAACTCATTGTCAACAGCTTTCGCGGCATAAACGCTTGCGACCATAGGCTGATTGCTACATTTAAAATGCCGAGGTAATTTACACACTAATTTGGACTTGACTAAAATAACCGAATTTCCTCCTTTCATAAGAATCCTGTTTGCTTATCGAATATTAACATCGTATCAGAATAATAATAGAGTCATAAGAATGTCAAATTTGTACCATGGTAAACCTTTATTCCGATAACCGGTTTATGTATAATAGATTTAAGCTTGCACATATGAAAACGGAGGAATTGAATGACCAACACACGCAAAACACTTAACATGGATACGGTGTATTCTTATGCTGACTCATACGAAACGGCAACCGGGATCAGATGTGCAGTGATCGATTCGAAAGGACGGGAGTTGCACAGAGGGAAGATCTGTTGCGAGCTTTGCGATAAACTGCGAGAATCGCCGGAGTTCAACGAAAAGTGCATTCGAAATCATTTGTATGGCGCCTATCAAGCGGAAAGATTCGGCGGCAAGTACGTATTTTTTTGCCATATGGGTTTGGCTCACTTTATCTCGCCCGTAACGGAAGACGGTCTGGTCAAAGGAGCTTTGCTTGGAGGGCCTATTATATTATCCAACGACGAAGAGCTGCAGCCCGAGGATATTATCGGAAATCAACCCTTTGCCAAAGAGTTATTAAAGTATAAAGATTATTTCAATCACATACCTATGGTATCCACCCTTCGTACGGAAGCATTATCCGATATTTTATACAGTGTTGCCATTTTTGTATCTTACGGTACGCAAGGGCCTTACGAGTCCAACAGAGAATTTCAGGACATGCAAGGTGCAATCAACGATTATATTTTGTCCCTTAAAAAAGAAGAAGATGAAAACAAAATCGACCCTTATCCTTTGGAAAAGGAAAAAGAGTTGGTTTCCTATATAACCGTCGGCAATATTGTCCAAGCCCGAAGAGTTCTCAATGAAATATTCGGACATATCTTCTTTTCCAGCGGCAAAAACTTCAATATTATCAAAGCACGCGTATTGGAATTGGTGGTGGTTTTGTCTCGTGCCGCCGTGGAAGGAGGCGGCGATATGAGGGAAATCTTCGGCATGAACTACGTCTTCTTGAATGATATTCACAAGCTGAATACCGTAGAAGAATTGACGGAGTGGCTGACGAAAATCATGGCAAGATTTTCCGACTGTGTTTTCAATTTAACGGATATTAAGCATGTAGATGTCCTTTATCGTTCTTTAAATTACATCAATAATAATTATATGAAGAAGATAACCTTGGAAGAGGTCGCTTCTTATTCCTTTTTGTCTCCTACCTATTTCAGCCGAATATTTAAGGAAGAAATGAAGTGCACCTTCAACTCTTACGTGAATAAAGTTCGGATCGAAATGAGCAAAAGGCTGTTAGCCGACGAGCAGCTTTCGCTAGCGGAAATAGCCGAATTGGTAGGATACGAAGACCAAAGCTATTTTAACAAAGTGTTTAAGAAAATTGCCGGGGTGTCTCCCGGAAAATATCGCGAGTCCAAAGGCAGGTTGTACAAAACACCTAAAGAAAGGTGATTTTATATTAACGACACTTGAAGGAGTGAAACTATGAACATTTTGGAAGAAATCAGTGCATTATTGCAAAAAGGTAGAATGAAAGAGGTATCTGCGCTGGTAAAAAAAGCCCTTGAAGAAGGAATCGAAGCAAAAGATATCCTCGAAAAAGGATTAATTGCGGGAATGGACGTTGTAGGTGAAAAGTTTAAGAACAACGAAGTGTATGTGCCGGACGTACTCATTGCCGCGAGAGCCATGTATGCAGGCTTGGATCTTTTAAGACCCGTATTAGCTTCCAGCGGTATTAAATCGGCAGGTACCGTAGTTATCGGAACATGCAAGGGAGACCTCCATGACATCGGTAAAAACCTGGTTAAAATGATGATGGAAGGAAAAGGTCTTAAAATCATCGATTTAGGTGTAGACGTTCCTGCGGAAGAATTCGTGAAAGCCGCCATCGAAAATGACGCTCAAGTTATCGCATGTTCGGCTCTTCTCACAACCACCATGGGAGAAATGAAAAACGTAGTGGATAAAGTAACGGAAGCCGGCATTCGTGACAAAGTTACCATTATGGTAGGCGGTGCACCCGTTAATGAAAACTACTGCAAATCCATCGGCGCCGACATATACAGACCGGACGCCGCATCGGCAGCGGAAGCCGCATTGGCAGCTTGTATGCAAAAATAATAATCGAAGAATAAATAAAAGGATGTTGACCTCATTTTAAAAGCTTTGGTCGACATCCTTTTTTCATACCTTCTTCCAATATTAAAGGTCTTATACTTCCACAATAATCGGTAAAATCATGGGTCTTCTTTTTGTTTTATCGTATAAAAAGGCACCCAACTCCTGTTTTACAACGGTTTTAACGGTATCCCAATCCCCTGACGTACAGGACTTTTTCTTTAACGTTTCCACAATCTTGTTCTTTGCTTCTTCCAACAAGCTTTCCGATTCTTTCACGTAGATAAAACCTCTTGAGATAATGTCCGGAGAACCGATAAACTTGTTTTCCTGTTTTTCTCTGCTGATAACCACAACCACCAATCCGTCTTGGGACAAGTGCTTCCGGTCTCTTAGTACAATGTTTCCAACGTCGCCGACGCCCAATCCGTCTACCAATACGCTGCCGGCTACAACGCTGGCCAGCTTGTTAACACCGGATTTGGAGAATTCCAAGCATTCTCCGTTATCCAATATAAATATGTTTTCTTCCTTCATACCTAAGTTTTTCGCAAGGTTGGCATGCTGCTTCAAGTGTCGGTATTCCCCGTGAACAGGTATAAAATACTTCGGTTTTGTCAGAGAATGAATAATCTTTAACTCTTCTTGGCAAGCGTGACCGGATACATGGATGTCGGCTAGGGATTGATAAATAACTTCCGCTCCTTTTTTAAACAAATCGTTTATAACTTTAAAGATGTATTTTTCATTCCCCGGGATGGGGCTAGCCGAAATAATCACCATATCATCCTTTTGGATGCTGACCTGCTTATGGTTGCCGGATGCAATTCTTGTTAAAGCGGACATCGGCTCCCCTTGGGTTCCGGTGGTTATGATGGTTTGCTTCTCCATGGGATAATCGGCAATATTGTCCAAGCTTACGACGGAGCTTTCCTTTACATTAATATAGCCGAGCTCCAATGCCGTTTCCACCACGTTAAACATGCTTCTTCCGGAAAACGCGATTTTTCTTCCGTACATTTCGGCGGCATTAATGACCTGCTGAATACGGTGAATGTTGGATGCAAAGGTAGCTACTATGATTCTGCCTTTGGCTTTGCCAAAGTATTCTTTCAATGTTCGGCCTACCACGCTTTCGGACATGGAATAACCGGGACGTTCCGCATTCGTGCTATCCGCCAAAAGCAAAAGAACGCCTTGATCGCCTAAACGAGCAAATTTATTCAAATCCACGGAATTTCCCGCTATGGGAGTGTGGTCAATTTTGAAGTCCGATGTATGAACAACAATGCCGATGGGAGTATGAATCGCCAAGGACAACGTATTCGGAATACTGTGGTTCGTACTGATAAATTCGACTTTAAAGCCCCCCAATTGCAAAACATCGTCGGGTCCGATTTCGTTCAGCGATACATCGGCCAAAAGGCCGTGTTCTTCCAGCTTGATTTTTAATAAACCGATCACAATATCCGGGGCATAAATCGGTACGTTAATTCTGTTTATAATATAGGGAACACCGCCGATATGGTCTTCATGACCGTGGGTCAGAATGATCCCCCTTATTTTATCAACATTATCGATTAAATAGGATATATCCGGAATCACCAAGTCGATGCCTAGCATGCTTTCTTCCGGAAAAGCCATGCCGCAGTCAACGACAATAATATCTTCTTCCGATTCGAATATCGTAATGTTTTTTCCTATCTCTTGTAAACCGCCTAGCGGTATTACCTTTAGCTTATAGTTTCTTTTTGACAAATAAAATACACCTCCAAATGGTATCAAAAAAACACAAACACGAATACACCCCAATGTTTTACCGCATTTTTTGAAAAATCGAACCGTTCCCGAATCAAAAAACATGTATGTACGGCTTAATACATGGGGTCTATTCGCCAACTATTCATATTTTTCTTTATGTCTCACATGCCGTGTCGTATATAAATCCGCACTCTTAAACAATACGACACCGTCATTTTATGTTCGTTCATTGTGTAATTAGTATATCCATCTTATCACACAAATAAAACAAGTTCAATAAATCTCCACTTTGCCAACCAATTCCTTTAAATCGGAAATGTCATATCTTATCATATATGCTTTTATTTCCTCGGTTATTTTTTTGACGCAAGCGGGATCCGCAAAGTTCCAAGTTCCTACCATCACCGCCGAAGCTCCGGCTAATATAAATTCGATGGCATCTTTACCGGATGTAATTCCGCCCATTCCGATTACCGGAATGCTCACGGCCTGTGCGACTTGGTAAACCATTCGGACAGCAACAGGCCGAACGGCGGGACCGGAAAGTCCCCCCGTATTATTCGCCAATACCGGTTTTCTCGTATGAATATCGATAACCATTCCCAAAAGGGTGTTAATCAAGGATAAAATATCGGCTCCGGCTTCTTGTGCCGCTATTGCCGGCTCCGTAATGTCGGTTACATTGGGAGTCAGTTTTACGATTAAGGGTTTTCTCGTTTCTCTTCTTACATCTTTTACGACCTGAAAAATCCCTTCGGGGGTGCTTCCGAAAGCCATACAGCCTTTTTTCACGTTCGGACATGACAAATTCAATTCGATAGCGTCGATATCGGCCTTATCCAAAATCCGAGCCATCGTAGCGTATTCTTCCGCCGTATTTCCCGCTACGTTGGCGATAACCGCCGTATCAAACCGTCTTAAAAAAGGAAGCTCGTTTTGTATGAATGCATGAACCCCCGGATTCTGCAAGCCTATGGCATTCAGCATTCCGGAGGGAGTTTCCACGGTTCGAGGAGGAGGGTTTCCGATTCTTTCTTCCAAAGTCAACCCTTTGACCGAAATCCCTCCCCAATCATTCAAATCTACATATTCCGCATACTCCCGTCCGAATCCGTAGGTTCCGGATGCGGCAATAACAGGATTTTTTAATTTTAACCCTTGTATATCAATCGATAAATTTATATTCTTTTCATTCATACCATTCTCCAAAAGCCATGTCATAAAACGACCTTACGAGCATTAAAAACCGGACCGTCCTTGCACACGTGCCCATAACCGATCTTATCGTTTTCGGTTTGAACCCGGCAAGCGCAACCGAGGCATGCTCCGATTCCGCATGCCATTCTTTCCTCCAAAGAAACGAAACACTCGATGTCTTTAGCCATACAAGCTTCTGCGACGATCTTCATCATGGGTTTGGGACCGCAAGTATAAACCGCATCGTATTTTTTATCCGACGTGTTTTCTTTGAACAAATCCGTAATAAAGCCGCCGTAACCGAAGCTTTTATCGTCCGTAGAGATGTAAAGCTTTATGTTATCTTTTTTAGGCAGTATCTCCCAAAGAATCCTGTCGGAATCTCGAAATCCGAAAAAAACGTCTGCAAAAACCTTCTCCGGCAGGGATTCCAAAAGATGAATAAGAGGAAAGATACCGATTCCGCCGCCTACAACGGCAATTCTTTCATATTCCTCCTTTAAGCAAAACCGATTTCCTAAAGGACCTAAAACATCCAAATCTTCACCCTGTTTAAGTAAAGACAAATATTGCGTGCCCTTTCCCCTTACTTCGTACACGATTTCAAAGATGTTCTCCGCAGGATCGAATCGCAAGATGCTGATCGGCCTTCTCAATAAAGGATCGGTACCTTTGGAACAGCGAATATTTACAAATTGCCCCGGATATGAAGGGTCCACATCCCCTTTCAACCGAACCTTCATGATGTAAATATCGGTGCTTCTTATTCTCTTATTCTCCAGTACAATACCCGAATTCCATTTCGTCATTTTATTCTCCCGCATTTTGTTCCGCAAATGCATCCTGTATTTCCTTCTTCATTCGGATGGCTTCTTCCCGAATGATTTCAAGATAATTTTCACCGTTATACGAAGACGCCCACCGTGCCGTCTTGTACGCAAATACCAGGCTTCTTGAAGCATTAATGATAGCTCCCGTTCCGTCTTTTTTAAAGGAAGGCAAGCAATCCTTTGCCGTTCCGCCCTGGGCTCCGTATCCCGGTACCAGTATATAACCGTTCGGGATTAATTCACGGATCCTTTTGGCTTGCTCCGGATAGGTTGCGCCTACCACCGCTCCTATGGGACCGTATCCGTACTTTCCCGTCAAGCCCTCCGACCATGCCGCCGTAAGGCATGCCATTCTTTCGTAAATCCTCTCGTCCTCCGATATCAAGTCTTGGAGCTGCCCGGAGGAGGGATTGGAGGTTTTCACAAGAACAAAAATACCTTTCCCGTATTTTATACAGTCCTCTAAAAAAGGCTTGATCCCGTCGATTCCCAAGTAGGGATTTACGGTCAATGCATCGATATCCATAACCGGTTTTAATTCCCCGAATAAATCGACTCTGCCTAAATAGGCATCGGAATAGGCTTTTGCTGTGCTTCCGATATCGTTTCTTTTTGCGTCCCCGATGACAAGCATGCCTTTTTCTTTGGCATAAGAAACCGTTTCAAACAAAGCCGACATCCCTTCGACCCCGTACAATTCGTAATAAGCGAATTGGGGCTTGATCGCGGGAACGATACCGCAAAGCGTGTCGATCACTTGCTTGTTAAAGGTTTTAATGGCATACCCGCAAGCCTTTAAGGATTTGCCGTACAAACCGACCGCTTCTTTTACGATACATTCGGGCAAATACTCGATTCTCGGGTCCAATCCCGCCACCGTGGGGTTTCCCGTTGACATTATTTTTTCCGTCAATTTATCTGCAAACATACGTTACTCCCTATTTTCAACAACGACATTGCCGTCAACGACGGTATAGATCACGGCTCCTTGCAGTCGTTTCCCGTCAAAGGGAGAATTTTTGCCTTTGGATCGGAACTTTCTCACGTCGACTATCGTTTCTTTTTTCAAATCGCAAACGGTAATATCGGCAGCCGAACCTTCCTTCAGCGTACCTTTTGGAATTCTCAGCAATCTTGCCGGATTTACGGCTATTTTGCTAACGAACCGCTCTAAAGAAAGGACCCCGGTTTTCAGCAAATACTCGGAACACAATCCGAAAGCGGTTTCAAATCCGGATATTCCGTTAGACGCCAAATTAAACTCCACGTCCTTTTCGTCTATATGATGAGGAGCGTGGTCGGTAGCAATGATATCAATGGTATCATCCGCCAAGCCTTCCAATATGGCCAATCGATCCTCCTCGGTTCTCAATGGCGGGTTCACTTTTGCATTCGTATTGTATCCTCGTACCGCTTCGTCGGTTAAGCTGAAGTAGTGGGGACACGTCTCGCAAGTAATCCTCACTCCTCGTTTTTTGGCATCCCGAATCAATGTCACGGATGTTTTTGTACTGACATGGGCGATGTGGACGGGTATACCTAATCCCTCCGATAAAAGGATCTCTCTTGCCACCATCACCTCTTCCGCTTCATGCGGAATCCCCGGCAAGCCTAATACCGTGGACATGTATCCTTCGTTCATGGATCCGTTTTCCTTAAGGCTTAAATCCTCGCAATGAGAAATGACGGTCAAACCGAAAGCCGATGCGTATTGAATGGCTTTTCGCATCAAAGAAGCGGAAGCTACGGGAACTCCGTCATCGGATATGGCTACCGCTCCGGCCTCCTTCATCTCCCCTATATCCGCAAGTACTTCTCCCTTTTGGCCTTTCGTAATGGCGCCAATGGGATAAACATGGACAACACCTTCTTTTTTGGCTTTATCGATGATATAAGTGATAACCGCTTTGTTGTCGGCTACGGGATTGGTGTTAGGCATACAGGCGACGGAAGTAAAGCCTCCGTATGCAGCGCTTAAGGTTCCGCTTTTAATGTCTTCCTTGTATTCGTAACCCGGATCTCTTAGGTGACAGTGGGCATCCACAAACCCGGGAAATACATACAGCCCTTCCGCGTCGATAACTCGATCCGCTTGATAGGACAAATTTTCTCCAATTTGTTTTATAACCCCGCCTTCTATATAAATATCTCGTATACCCGTATGAATACCGATACCGTCCGTTACAAATCCGTTCTTTATTAATAAACGCATGATTATCCGTCCTTTCTTGTCATAAGATACAATAGAGCCATTCGTATGGCCACTCCGTTGGTAACTTGGGTATCAATGAGAGAAGAATCCCCGTCGACTAATGCCGACGTGATTTCCACGCCTCGGTTCACGGGACCCGGATGCATGATTAAAGCGTCTTTTTTTGCTTTTTTCACGATATTTTCATTGATTCCGAAGAATCTTGCATACTCGCTGACGGAGGGGAACAAACCTTTTTCCAGACGTTCTTTTTGTATTCGTAAAGCCATTACCACGTCCGCATCCTCAACCGCTTTTTCGATGTCGGTATAGGCTTCCACACCCAAATCCTTGATATGAGACGGAAGGAGTGTCGGGGGTCCTGCCACCACAACCTTTGCTCCCATTTTTGTCATCCCCCATATATTGCTTCTTGCAACCCTTGAATGGAGTATGTCACCTACGATCGCTACCTTTAAGCCGTTAAGATCCCCTTTGGCTTCCATAACGGTGAACATATCCAATAATGCTTGGGTGGGATGTTCGTTCAGTCCGTCTCCGGCATTGATTACGGCGGCATTTGTGTGTTTCGCCAGCAAATCCGGAGCTCCCGCCATGGAGTGGCGAATTATGATGACATCCGTTCCCATTACATCCAAAGTCCTTCCGGTATCGATTAAAGTCTCCCCTTTTGCCACGCTGCTTGTAGACACGGATATATTCACGCTGTTTCCGCTCATATACTTAGCGGCCAGCTCAAAGGATGTACGGGTTCTTGTGCTGTTCTCGTAAAAAAGCGTAATGACGGTTTTTCCTTGAAGATGAGGTGTCTTTTTGGTTCCGGATTGAATAATGAGCTTCATGGTTTTAGCCGTATCCAAAATGCCTTGAATCTCTTCTTTCGTAATATCTTTAAGGCCCAATAGGTCCTTGCTTTTTAATATCATAAAACGCCCCCTTTACGCCTTTCCGAGAAGGACTTTGTATTCTCCGTCGAATTCCGGGACATGGACGTGAATGATTTCACTTCTTGAGGTAGGCACGTTCTTCCCTACAAAATCGGGGCGGAAGGGCAATTCACGATGGCCTCGGTCTACCATTACGGCCAGCTGAATCATTTGAGGTCTTCCCATATCAAAGATAGCTTCGATAGCCGCTCTTACGGTTCTTCCCGTATATATCACATCGTCTACCAATACGATTTTTTTATTTTGCAACGTGAAGTTGATCTCCGTACCTTTTACAACCGGATGTTCCGATATCAGGCTCAAATCGTCTCGGTAAAAAGTAATATCCAGAACGCCTACCGGTACGATTTGATTTTCTATCTTTTTGATATTTTCGGCAATTAATCGTGCCAAGGGGACTCCCCTTCTTTGAATACCGATTAATACCAAGTCTTCGGTGCCTTTGTTCCTCTCAAGAATTTCATGCGAAATTCTTGTTAACGCTCTTCTCATTGCAGGCTCGTCCATTATAACCGCCAACATCTTTCCACCCTCCTAAATATCTTGTTTTTCTGTCCTTTCAACAAAAAAAGCTTTCCATAGAGCAAGCGGAAAGCCGGTAATATCGAATGATCACCTTCATCGTTGATTCCCTTTGCGCCTCTCCGGACTCATTAAAAGGACAATATAAAATTTTATTTCTGCAAATTATATCATACCCTAATTTTCTTGTCTACAAATTTTTTTGCCAAATTTACCGGATAAAAAGTGATAAAAAGTGAATTCTCTTTAATCTATACCCCTTATATTTTCATTAATAAATTGCATAAGCTCGTCACAATTTGTCATATTGTCCAAGTCTCGCTTCATTTCGAAGGCCGTTACGAAGAGAGGATCTTTTAATAAGCCTTCAACGGCTTTTGTAATATACTCCGTTCTTTTTTTCATCGTATCGTTTTGCGTAAAGGCATAGGATGCATTTTGATAAGCTTCGTATCGTATACTGTGGACGGATTCGAGCCGGCGATACAAGGGCGGATAAACGGCTTTACGAGCTAATCTTAAGTATTCCTCCGATACGTCCAATGCTTTATTATCATAAGGAAGCAATCGGTCGGAAAAACTTGCAATCAAGTTGTAAAACCGGTATACGCTATTTCGCTCTTTATACATTATGTTGCCTTCTCGGGTAAACGCATCGTTAGGATTTTTTCCTTGATTCGAACCGAAGGTTAACAAGTCGGCTATCTTTTCATCCGTATACAGCCAATTGACAAAGCTAACCGCTTTTTCCGGCTGATCGCAGGTATACGGGACGAGTATAAGCTGGATACTGTCGATGGTATTTACGATTGGATTCTCATTATCGAGTAAAAAAGCGCTGTATGTGTTCCAAGGATATTCTTCGGGATATTCGTCATAATCGAACAGTCGATAGATCGAATAGAAAATGTTGTCGAGTAAGTAGATGCCGCCTCCGTTTTTCGAAAAGAAAGATCGGTAAAACTGTTCGTCAGGTTTTATAGCCGAAAGCGGATCGTAAGGAAACGGTTTGATATAGGATTGTTGAAAAAAGCGGCCATACTCGTTGAAAAAGACGTCAAAAACGTCCGTGTCTTCTATTAATAATATCGGTTTGTAATCTTCATCATCCGGCTTGCAGACAATGTTGTAGGGGTTTAAATTTCTGTTTCCGTCATAACCGAGGTAATAGCATGCTTTTATTACGGCGTTTTTTAGCAATATTCGTTCATTGACAAAGATTTTGTTCTCTTCCTTGTTTCCTTCTTGTTCCGTCATTCTTTCCATCAAGCCGTATAGATCATCAAAACCGCCAACGGACAGAATATTGTATTTTTGAAGAATTTCCTTCTTTACGATAAGTGCGATATGGCTGATTTCCGGAACTCCCGCGTATAAAGCGTATATTTTCCCCCTTCTTGATACCGTATCCATGACATAATCGTATTGCTGCATGTTGGCGTAAACATCCGGACAAAGGATTAAATAAGGTGTCAGGTCCTTATACAATTCAATAAAATCTTTATTCCAAAAGAAATAGGACTAAAAATCTCTGTAAGTTTCATTAAAATCACAAGCTTTCGTGGGAAAAATCAAATCGATATCGGATCCGGCTTGCATGGTCTACGATCTAAAAAACTCTCTTCCTCTAACTCAGGTCCAAAATCTCCGTGTTGTGTAGGAGGACCGGTGCAAGCGCATAACATTAGCAAGCACATGATATTGAACAGAATGAATACTTTACGCATACCAATCTCCCGTATGTCATTATCATGAGATGAATGTTATAACCGTCCGTTTCCACTTCATCCATAATCATACATCGATATTGCTCTGTTGTCTATTCATATTTTCGTATCGTCGATTTGCCGCAGTACTTTGCTTTTTCTGAAGAAAAGAAGAAATATGGACATAAATCCTATGACGGAAAAAACGATACCTAATCTTCCTCTGGGTATTCGGTATTGAAAACGAATCGTATGAGAACCTTCCGGCACTTGTATGATCATAAACCCCAAACTGTTTTTAATCGGTACTTCCTGTCCGTCTATTTGTGCGCGCCATCCCTTGTCCCACGGAACGGTAAACAGGATCGTTTTCGCAGAATCGACGGTGATCTTACCGGAAAAACCGTTTGTGTCTCTTGTAAAGTCGGTAACCGCTTGTTCTCTTTTCGTCTGTGCCAATTGATTTACAGGTTCCCGGAAAGCTTGAAGGTTATAGGGTTTTAGATTTTCAGCCGGTTCTTCGTCGTCCGGAATAACGGCGGCGGAAATCAAAACCTTGGCTCGGTCTTTTTTCGGATAATTTAAAAGCTCCGTTTTTGTCACATAGTATTCTACAGGATAACCTAAGGGTATAAAGTTAGGATTTTCGCTGACATAAATCGTTTTGGAACCGTTGCTTTTTCGGTATAGCGTTTTATAGCCTGCATATTCTTCCGTATCCAATCGATAGCGAACCGACAAAAATGTCAAAATGTCGTCGGGATCTTCCGGGAATAAGGAAGCGGCACTTCGCGTTATACCTACCGTCTCAAAAAATTCCGTAACGGAAGGAGAATAGGTGGTGATATAAGAGTTGATAGACGGTATCCGATTTAGCATGGAAAGATTCCAAAAAGGATCGTAAGAATAAGTACGATAATTTTGAGTGTTTTTTTCTTCCTCGGGTACAAGGTCAAACTTCGCCGTTTCCATTAGGTAACCTTTTGAAAAATCTCGGGTCTCCGCAGGGTTGTAGCTTCGGATCAAGATCATGCCGTATATACCGGATATAATGGAAAAAGCGCTCGTCAATAAAACAAAGCTTCGGATCTGTTTTTCTCTTTTCCGTTTCAGAATACGATATGTCATAAAAAGACCGGCGAAGGAAACAAAGGCGGTAGTTACAAACGGTATTACGGATGAAATGATGGAAGGGTCAAAAAAATAAAGGAAAACTTGCAGCACGGTATAGACTATCGTAAGGATAAACACGATTTTCACGGAACGAAGTATCCGCTTTGTACCTTCATTTTCGATCGCTTTTATAGACATCGCCGATAGTATCAGCAAAGGCATATAGAACCATCGGGCATAATAGAAGGAATTAAACAAGGTGAAAGCGGAACTCAAAAAGGGGATAAAGGCAAATAAGAAAAGAACGATCATTAACCTTCTAAACTTCGATTTTCCTGTAAAAGAAGCGAAAGCCAATGATATTCCTACAGCTGGCAAATACAAAGACGAGGAAGAATAATCGGAAGAAAATGGTCCCGATTGTACAACCATGCTTTCAGCCGGAAACAAAAACGCTTTTATAATCGCCAAATATCGCTTCGGAGAATAAATCCATAAGTCTTGAACGGAAAGAAAATTATCGGCCTTCGGGCTGTTTACGATGAATAACAGCGAAGGAAGCAATAGAATGCAGGAAGCCAAAACACCTAAGAAACCTTCCCCTATCACCTTCAACAGGCTTTCTTTGAATTTTCTTTTGCTTTCAAAACGGTAAACAAAAAGAAAATAGAGAACAAGGAACAGTACTTCTCCAAAAAAGAAGAAGTAATTCAGAAGCGCGCATAAAGCCGTGACCAAAGCAAACAATCCTCTTTTCCCGTCAAGCACCAATCGGTCCAGTGCGTATAAAAGCAGAGGAAAAAACGCGATAACTTCGTGGATATGATAAAACATCATGTTAATATGCGAGAACCCGGAAAAAGCATAGAGAAGAGCACCGATTACGGCATAGTCAGCGTTTTCTACATGGGTTTTCAACCAAAGAAAAGCTGTTGTCGCTATCGTCATGTATTTTAATATATAAAACCAGCCGATTAGGTAATGGAAGGAATACGGCGGAAACAGCATATACAGCCAAAAAAAGGGGCTTCCGAGGGTGTAAAAGCTGAAAGCACCGATAAAGTTAACACCTAAATCGGTATACCAATCCCACCGTACCGCACCGTTTTTGATTGCCCAATTGGAATGGATATTGAAAGGAATCTCTTGGTGATTGAAGTCCGAAACAAGGGATAAACGACCGCCGTCCGAGATGATAAAGGGAAGAAAAATCGCCAATCCTACCAGACCGGATAACAAAACCAATCTTTTTAGCGCATCTTTATCCTTCTTTCGACTGTGGGCAAGCTGCATAGGATAACAAAAACCTTTCTCGGTGATTTTTATGCATCCTTATTTTTCACAAAGAAAGGCATCTTTATGTAATCTATGCTCAATCGGCTCCTATTTAATCGAATATGGTTGTAAAGCTTTCGTCCGTACGGGCTTTAAAGCACATTGCAATTTGCTCTTTTGTAACTCTATTGACTGACAATGGCGGCAGATCGTCGAGAGCAAAAAATCCGCTTTCCGTCGTTTCGATATTTTTCTTGAATGTACCGTCTACCAAGTCGCAAAGAACGAATATTTTATAAATCCCATATGGGGATAAGGGTCGGTGATGCTTTTTTCTATCCAAGACCGCAATGAGTCTCTTCGGTACAACATTTACTCCCGCCTCTTCTAAGAGCTCTTTTACCACATTCTCTTTGATGGACAGATTGAATTCCGCCCATCCTCCGGGGATGGACCAAAGTCCGTCTGTGCTTTCTCTGACTAAAAGTATCTTATTATCTACAATTACAGCCCCTCGAATATCCACCTTCGGGGTTTGATATCCGGTCTCGTTGCAGAACAAGTCTTTGATTTTTTCACTGTCCATATCGGTATATTCATTCATGATCTCCGCCGATATGTCTCGGATTTGCTGAAATCTTTCAATATCGTATTTATCTTTTGAATACGCTAAACCGGCTTGGGCTATTGCTTGCAGTCTTTTCGCTATGCTAAGCCATTTTGGTTCCATTCTTTTACCACCTTGATATTTAAGAGAATATATAAGAAGATGGCATCTTTAAATTAACAATGTCATCTTCTTATCAATTTAAGTTTGTAATACTTCTTTTATTCTTAATTAAACGGAATAAAAGGTTCCACCGATTTCTCCGAGCCGGATTCGAAGGTGATCGCTTGTTCGAATTCATATCGTTCCGGCATAACCATGATGGCTTTTTTCAATAGCAGATCATCTTGGTAAGCCAAAGCCGATGTCAGCAAATCGTTTTGAATAAACCTTGCCGTCAGCATTCCCTTTATAAAATCGGGCAGTTTTTTAGCCCCATGAATCACAATCTTACCCTTTTCGAAAGATACATCCGCTTGAATGTGTAAGCTGTCCGGAGCATCTTCATAAGCTCCTTTGTTCGGTACCAAAGCCGAGTGCTGTACATCATCTTCCAAAAGAATCGACTCGATGATTCTTCCGGTATATACGGGCACACCGCCTCCGCATCGGCCTGTTATACGAAGCATATCTTCAATGGATACATCCTCATTCAAGCAATTTTCGAAATCCTCTTTCGACGGACGCTTCATGATGGCACCATACTCTTTCGAGGAGACGGGCAGACCTTTAAGTCGTCTAGTTCCACCTGCCGGAGATAATAAATATCCGGTTTCCTTTAATAATGCAATGTTGTTCTTTATGGCGATTCTCCATTCCGGGAACAAACGAAACCAAGGATGATCCGAAAGAGACGGTTGATCGATCCTTTGATTCAGCATATCTACGATTTTTTCGGGCTCCGTTTCTTCCCCGATTCGAAAATCGTAATACCAAACATCATGATTAAGGCCTATGCCTCTCATGAGGATGTTCTTTTCATCGGTCCCCGATATAGCGGAAAGGGTGTTCTTAACTATCATCGGTGCATTACACAGCCCTATGGACTTTTCAATACCGAATCTTTTCAACAAAGCCGTAAGGGGAACTTCGGGAGGGTTGGTTGCGCCCAATACCCATGCATCGGGACAAAGCTTGGAAATTTTCTCTCCTACATACATCACATGCCCGCCTTGAGGAACTCCGTAGGATCGGTATCCGCCGTATTCGCCATATCCTGCCGTAGCACAGTGCATAACAATGTCTGCTCCTTCTAAAGCCGATTCCAAAGTGTCGTATACTTTTATACTGCAGCCGTTATGATTTTTGATTCGATTCGCCAGGGCGATATTTCTCTCCATATTTTTATACGTTCTGCCAAATAAGGCGAACTCGATATTTTGAACTCTGCCCGAGTTTAACAAATACAGGATGGTCCCTCCTATATTTTTTCCGCCTCCGCCGATCATTGCAATTTTAATTTCCCGGAGCATAATGCACCTCCTTCATTTTTAAAAAGTGGCAGAGTACATCACTCCGCCACTTCCATCGTCTATACTTTTTTAAAGATCTTAATAAGTTCCGTTTAATTTTTCTTCGCAGCCGCTGTCCAAAGAACGTTGAGCCGTGTCAAGAAGGTCCATAACTTCCAAGGTATCGTCCAAAGATACGGAAGCTTCTTCCCCGGCAAAGAATTTTGCTACTTCTTGTAATTGCAAGGTATAAGCCATACTCATATCTACGACAAAGGGATAAGCCTTACCTTTTGTACGTACCACGCCGCCGTAAACGGAAGATCCGGTATTCAATTCAACAATACCTCTGTTGCCGTTCTTGTATTTAACGACACAAACAACACCCTTATCATCTTGGATGGACTTCACGCTAACGGCTCCCGGTCCCATTAATCTTTGCAGCATTTCCATAGCATGAACACCGTACCATACAACGCTGCTTCCTGCAGGAGCTACGCCCATCGCACCGTAAACGGCTACAAATTCGGGTTCACTCATGGTCGCTTTCGCTTCGGCTACGGCCGTAACATAGCGTAAAGACGAAGAGGAAAATACCGGTACGTTATATTCCTTCGCCAAATCGTAAATCTTTTTACCCGATGCATAGGTGTCGGCCATGGGCTTGTCCAAGAAGATGGGTTTACCCAATTTAGCGGCCTTTTCGAAATATTCTAAGTGATATGCGGGATCGTTGATTTCCAGCATGATAGCATCACAATCGGCTACACATTCTTCAAAGGACTCGGTAACTTTAATGCCCCAGCCTTCCAATTCCGCTTGACGGGCATCTAAACCTTTTTTGTCTTGGAAAGGAGTCTCGAATCTCATACAAGCAACGGCCTTCAATCCGTCAACTTTCAGCTTCGGATCGCAATTCGGATCATTCATTCTTTTTCCGAATTGAATGGTATGACTTGTATCCAGACCTACCAGTGCTACTTTTATTTCACTCATGTCTAATACCCTCCAATAGTATGTTTGATTCGATTATATCATACCGAACATTGACTGCAAGCACATTTTCACAATTAAGTCATACAGTGCAAGGTTCGTGTCGTAATTATTAATAAAAAAATATGTAAGGCATGCACATAAAAAAAAGGAGCCGTATAAACGACTCCTGTTTTCTTTTTTCGTATTACCTTACTGTTTTGCACCGGTATGCTGAATACCTTCAACGAATTGCTTCTGAGCAACCAGGTACACAACCAGTATGGGCAGCTAGCTTAGCACGGCACCTGCCGAAGCCGTCGCTTGGTTGTAAATGGATTTGTCGATAACATATCCTAAGTCGTCAACCATTTGTACCGCCATTCTGTACAATCCGGGCAACCCTTGCGGGAAAATTCG
>JAAYHZ010000029.1 GCA_012744235.1 Clostridiaceae bacterium | reverse complement strand
GTCTTGGATCAAGAGGTCGCGGCCTGATCAGAACCATGTTGAATATAGAGGGGATAAGGATTCTAGCCATATGCGACTCCAATCCCGGCTTCTTTGAACAGATACTTCCTGTCTTCGATAATGCCTCGGTACCGAAACCGGATATCTATACGGATTACAAAGCGCTTTTGGCCAGGGATGATATACAAGGCGTTGTTATTGCCACCAATTGGATTACTCATATTCCTTTGGCCATTTCCACCATGAAAGCCGGTAAATATGCCGGAGTAGAAGTGGGCGGTGCGGCATCCACGGAAGAGTGTTGGCAACTGATCAAGACGTACGAAGAAACCGGTGTTCCTTGCATGATGTTGGAAAACTGTTGCTACGGTAAATATGAAATGATGATGTACAACATGATCAAACAAGGAGTTTTCGGAGAATTGGTTCATTGCGAATGCGGATACGGACACGATATACGCAAGATGGCGGGAAGCCTTAATAACCGGTTGTATAACAATATGCATCGAAACGGAGATTTGTACCCGACTCACGGCGTAGGTCCCATTGCCAAGATGCTGAAAATCAATCGAGGAAACCGTTTTGTCAGCATCGTATCCATGGCTTCGAAAGCGGTAGGCTTAAGAGATTGGATCAAAAAGAACAAGGAGCCGGATTATGAATTGGCAAATTTCGATTTTGTAAAAGGGGATGTCGTACAATCTCTGATCAAATGTGCCCACGGTGAAACCGTATTGGTTACCCATAATGTCTCATTACCCCGTCCCTATTCCCGTTTTAATTTGGTTCAGGGTACCAATGCTATCTATTCGGAAGAAAGAAGCGGCATTTTCATTGATCAAAAAACACAAGAAGAAAAATGGGATCCCATTGATGACTATTTTGAAGAGTACGGTCATCCTCTTTGGAAGGACTTTATCAATAGCGGTGTCAAAGGCGGGCACGGCGGTATGGACCATTTAACATTGCTCGCATTTGCCGATGCCATTCGCAACAAAACGCAAACTCCCATCGATGTATATGATGTTGCAACATGGATGGCCATAACCGTATTATCCGAACAATCCATCCACACGGGAAGCTCCTCCGTTGCGTTCCCCGACTTTACAAACGGAAAATGGATCGACAGAGAAAAACCTGTCAAAAGTATCTATGCGCTGGACGACATTTATCCGGAATGCTTTGTTAAAGGTAATGAATTGTGAAATACAAAAAAATGAGAATGTGTTGCTCACTTATTTTGAATCCAACCGAATAATTTCAAGGCGAGAGCAACACATTTTCATTCTTACATACCTCAATGACTTCAATCAAAGTATACAGGTGTTAATCAGGATATGTATCTACAATAAGCAATTTTGGACATCCAATGGTCCTATATCCTTTTACTTTCCGATCTGTTATAACAAGCCGGCTGTCTTCCGGCAAGGATGGAGCCCATCATCGCCGAGCGTAGCTTAAAGATAAACCATACTTCTTTTAACAGTTATATCGTCCCCTTGCGGAGTGAATGGCAACTGCTAATAATATACGTATTATCAATTGTTACTGTAGCCGTCCCCTTACGAGGATATAATCCAAGGAACAAAATGCATCGCATAATAAAGGATCCGCCCCCTGGCGGGGTTTATTCCAAAAGGATACACAAATGAAAAATGAATTTTATACACCTTTTCCGTCCCCTTTACGGGGTACTCAATAGCTAAAACAGCATGTTCTTGATTATGCGATTTGCATTATCATAAGATTTCAGGGTATTATTGTCAATCTTAATATCGATAGCCTTGGTTACTTTGACCAATAAATTAAAGATATCTTCCGGTGAATAACCTTCGGTCGCATTTATAACTCTTTCTTTTGTTACAATAGTAATGGTATGAGCCGCTTCATTTCGTATTTTTTTCTCTATTTTGTTGAGCGTCTCGATATCCTCAATGATTTCATGAGAACTGAAATGCTTTAATAAAACCGTCATAGTTTCCGTATTTAAGAAATCCGGTATAAAATTTCCTTTAAACCTTGCTTGAAGCGCACCGAGTACTTCCGGATTCTTGTTGAGTTTTTCCAAACACCAATAGGGTACATTTCGATTTATCCCTCTCATTTCGCAATAATCCTTGACTGCATCGATATTGCACAAGACTTTTAATGCTCTTTCAAGCAAACTCGTCAAAATCGGGGTAATACCTCTTACAAAATCCGCATACTCCTCGTTATGAATTTTCGTTTGCAACCATAAAAGATATTCGACGATTTTGTAATTTTCATTATTTTTTTCCGGTAACAAATCATAAGGAAGAGAATTTAATTCTTTCAACATTTTCAGTACATCCAGTTGGGTTCTCCATTTCATAGCTTTTAATAAACAGACGACATCCGACGGAATATGATTCTTTATGGATTCGGCTACGGCCAATGCGGCGGAATAATCGTAAGCATCGATATGGTTTACCACAACGTTCTTCATTACTTCGGCAAGAAGAGTCACGCTTTCGGATTTACTGCAACGGTTTTCAAAATCCTTCGTGTTGTCTTTATTGTATTCCCAATAAAAATGAACATCGTAATCTTTGATATTCTCCCTATGCTCGTTAATCTTTTTCGCCGGTGTTGACACTTGAACCGGAATTATCGAATCTCCCGACACGGCGGCTATAAATTGCAGGGCACCTTTCATTGACGGCGTTCCGGACGATACATTGAGAATGACGGTTGCATCACTGTGCTTTTCCCTTATTTCTTTAATTAACTCTCGATACTCTTTATAAAACAAGTCAAACTTATGTACATCGACCAGATCGCGGCGTTCGATAATGTGAACATCAAACTTATGACCGAGCAGTTCTCCTAATCGATGAATGCAGAAGCGATATCGATCGTCTTTATCATGGAATTCGCACATTTCTTTGGATAAATATAAATAGACGCTTTCCGGCTTATAAACTCTACAAATATGAAGCATGGAACCGTCCCTGAAATTAGAAATAGGATCGGTACCGCCGATAGCGGAAAACAAAACATACTTTGTCATGACATTCTACCTCATTTCATCATATAACGCTCATCATTGTATTTGTAATTGGCAAAGCCCCATCTCCATAATTTCTCCATTGTATCGGGTACACTTTAGCAAACGGGGAGAAACACCGAGTTGAATATCTTTATGGTGTTGATGCTGCATACGAATGAATTTCGGCAGAGTACGGTTAAAAATCTCGCTTGTGACACGCACCCCTTCTTCTTTACCGAAAATGGCATATGTAACGGTCTTGGAGGCATATCCGCATCCTCCGCCTAAGTAAAATGCATTTTTCGGATAAACCTTTTGCCTTCCGAAAGCTTCCAAAAACGTTTTTTGATAATGACTGAAAAATCGATTTACGGCATTTGTTAGATATTCTACATCATACGGATAAAGCTTCGTATCGATTGTCATATCAAACTCGACGGTAACATCCGGTCTGATACATTCTCGAAAAACATTGATTGGTTTTTCTTTTCCGTCGACGGTTACATCAACCTTTTGGCACAAAACCAAATTCGCCAATGCCAGAGGCTTACTGTCGCTGATGCGAATACCCGCCAAGTGGTCGTTGGCAGCATGTTTTTTCTTCTTCGGATATCTGTTCAATGTATGAAACACATCTTGTTCTATCGATTCCATAGGATATTTCAATACATCTTTTTTCTCTTTGTTTTTTATCTCCTCTTTTATCGCATTCTTAACGGGATCGGAAACATTCCGATTCAGCAAAGCGTGTCCTAAAAGAGCGGTTCTTAAGGCACCCTTAAGGCTGCTACCGGGAATATAGGGATTTCCGTATGCATCTTTTATACACGCCAAAACTTCTTTTCTGCTTCTTCCTTCGATAACGGCGTCACCGCTGTCTAAGCTATAGGACATCCAAGGGAGGTATTGTTTTTCCTGTATCAAGTTTTCTTTGAAAAAGAGTCCCAAATCTTTGTCCTCATACAATAAGTAATTGTAATACTTATCGAGAAGTTTTAATTTTTGAAATCCGGACAGCATTTTCGCTTGGTCGGGGATATAGACTTTTCGTGTTCTTCTATCAAAGACATATTCTTTTTTCGGTATGGATGTACCGGACCCTATAAACACAGGTGCCAAGGTTTTCACGGTGATTTTATACGTTTTCAAAAAATCCACCTAATCCACCTCCAAAAACAAAGGCTTACCGTAGCGATAAACGGGATGATTTCCTCCCGAAGAAACATCGTAAATATCGCCTTCAAATTGAACGGAAAAACAGCTTCCCGAGCGGAATAAATACATGTCTTTTTTCTTAACAAAGCTTTCCGCATAGTTTTGAGACTGTACAAAACCGCTTCTTTTGCCGACGAGATAATAAGCGTTTTGCATTGCCGACTCCAATTCATTCTCTTTCGGTAAACAAAAGGATAAGGTCATGTAGGTTTTTGCGTTTTTGCTTTTTAAACGCTTTTCCATCGTAAAAGGTACATTCGCTTTTTCCGTTTCAAATTTACCGTAGCCGGATGAAATTTTGCCTCCCACCCCGGTAAAGGACAACCCTTGCAGGAGCCGTTCAAAAAGTGCAATCGTTTTTTCTTTTTTATATCCTACGCAAAAATAGATACCGTTTCCTCGTTTAAATCGATAAATACCTATTTGGTAGGGTTCGGTCTCCGTGTATGTTTTAATCGAATTTTTTTCATGGGTTTCAAAAACTCCTAATCCGCTTAACGTTTTCTCTTCGTCGTCCGCCTTAAGGTCTCCCGCCATATATTCGTCCAGTTTATCAACGGGAATATACTTTAACTTTTTAAAAGCTTTCTTGAACTTCGGACTGCTTGTCTTTTCGGCAAGTACGGGCTTTAAAGGTTTCGGAATATAAATGCGGCTTTCAATAAAAGGCAAACCGTCGGAAAAAACAAGCTCTTTGCTTCTTACGGCATTGACCCATTCCTTTATATCCAAACCTTGCTTTACCGTTTCATGACACAATGCGGAAAAGAAGGTATCGGAGGGTAATGTATATTCGCTGCCGGATAAACCGCCGTCTCCTATATGTACTCCGGTTTTAAAATGCAGTTTGTACAGAATGAATTCCATTATTACACACCCTTGAGCACTTTCTTGCAATCCTCAACGATCGCCGGATTGACCTCGCCCATGACCAAGTTAATATCCAAATTTTCAAATTGAATTTTTCCGTAGCCTCTCGATCCGTGCCCGCCTATATAGTCGAATTCCAATAATTTTAACCCTTCCTTTACCAAATGAATGTCTTCCAAGATTTCCTCTTCGTTTTCCGCCTCGTAAATAATATGTAGATCAAAAGAACTGCCCCGAATAACGCGCTCGATTTGCCTCGGATTCGCTTCGGCTTTCATTCGGTGGATGCTGTTTTCAATTTTTATTTCGGTAGGCGACAACGCTCCTCTTCTTCGAAGCTCCTCGGCATTATTAAGAATCGTATCGGAAAAAAGAAGTCTGCTTTTTCTTATTTCACCTTTTTTAGAGGATCCGAAAAGCCGCAGTATGAGGACGTGATCGTCGTTATGGTTGTAATCGTCGTAATCGTCATCCGGGTATTCATTTAACTTTCTCGCCAATAAATATCTCATTTTTCCCTTCAAACTGCTGCCCGGAATGATGGGTAAACCTGTCAACGCATCTCTTATAACGGGAGCATCAACGGAACCGATGGCGGAAAACTGCGTGGCTCCGCCTATATGCATTCCGGTGATTACGTTGATGACACCCGTTATTTCAAACTTGGCATACATTGTGTTTTCATCCTCCTTTAATCTCTGCCGCCGTAGAATTTATGGTATGCTACCAAAGCCTCCATGTACCTGCAAAAGATCAAAAGCTGAGACCGACTCGTCTGTATCTCATCGATATGCTTGAATATTTCCGCTTTTTCTACGAACTTCCGAACCGCTTGCGTGTTATCTCGACCCGCTTCATAGGCAAAACGCATCTTGAGGTATTGGATACGGCCTAGAATATCGTTATCCAGCTTTTCATCCAATCTCATGGACACCGTGTTGTAAATATCCGTGATCATCGACAGCAGGTTTCGTATTTTCGATGTGGTAAGCATGAGTTTATAACCGTCCCCGTTTTTCTCAGGAACCCGCAAAGATTGAATGACTTCCTCCGCTTTAGGAACATAATTCAGTTCATTTAATTCCGCCAAAAAACTCATCTCCTCTCCCTTGTGATGTAATCGTACAGATGGATGGCGCACACAAGCTCTTTAGAGTCTTTATCCGCCTGCATCCATTCAACCATTTTCTTAGAAAATTCACGATATAAAGCTTTTTTCGATTCGCTTTCTTTTTCACCGGGTGCCATACGGGCTAAAAGGTGTGCGTACCTTGCCAGATTGATACGGTCGTCTCGATTCTGAATCAAAATCAACAGATTATGCAAAAAGCTTCTGCCTCTGCCGCTTGAACCTCCGAAAAACCGTTTTAAGATACTGTATTTTTCTTCCAAAACATGATGGATAAAATCATGCTGCGAAAAAACGAATTCGTCGGTAAACAGCGCAATCGAGTTTTTGCCGGGATTCGATTTTGCTCTGCTTTCCAGTTCGCCGGTTTGCTTTGCTATCGCGGCTATCGGATATTTATACGGATAAATCCCTATCCCTGCCGATAAGGTTAACGTTCCTTGGCTATATCGGTTAAAACTGCGGTACAAATCCACGGTGAACCCGATGATGTCATCCCAAGACCCGACTATAAAAATGTCGTCTCCTCCGGAATACACAATCGTTGCATTTCGAGGTCTTATATCTTGATTCTTACCGATACGGTATTCGCCGTGTTCCAAAAGATAATTAATATGCAGTTTAAAGAATTCGGATAATTTTCTTGAGAAGGAAGCGGTTCGGGACAGGGTTACATAATCATCTTGGTTCCGTTCGCTTTCAAATCCCGAAACAAATGCTTGTCCCAAATCGTCTACATCCGCTCTTAATACGGCAATGCGCTCGATTCCTTCCGCCGCCCGGGCCAATTCATCAAAAATTTTTTCGTCGGTATAATCTCCGACCCATAATCGGGTAGTAACATAATGACCGTGATACAAATTGTTTTTACCGTAACTTCGAACATAGGTCAAATCCCTCGCCATTCGGCGATTCAATGTATCCACCGTATCCGCAACCAAATAGCGGTCCCCCGGCAAAGGCAAGGATACACCCTCCGGTTTTTCCGATACCACACTGAAAAAGGAATCTCGCAATATATTTGTCGATATTTTTTCCAATGCATCGCATATGCCGCATCGGTTGCTTGAAATTAAAAAATCCGTTCGTCTACAAACAACGCATTCTCTGTCATAGCGTTCCGTATTTCCTTGATTCAATTCCAAAATTTCGTTTGCACCGTACCTATGCAATTTTTTAGCCGACACCTTTGACGATGCGGTCCTAAAAATATTTCCGTAACTTCCTTTCGGTATATTCCGTAAATCACGGACACAAAATTCGCTGTATCCGCAAGCAACATATAAAGAAGTTTTGTAAGTCTTTAAAAACCATCGGTTTGTTTCTTTTTCGAACCTTTCGATTTTTTCAATGACATCTCGTGTGTTCGGCAGCAGCAAATAGGCGTGACCTCCGCCGGAATACATAAGGTTAACCCGTGTTAATCCTATAGACTCCAAGAGTTCATCGATCAAGTGCTCGACCATGATTTCCAGATAAAAGGATCTTGCACGAAGCGTCTTCAATGCTCTTTCGCTGCTTACGGTGTAAATGAAATCTTGAATGCCCGATACATCCATTTCAAATAGAAGAAATGCTTTTTCCGAATAGAAGGTTTCTTTATTCGTCTTCAACCTCGTTTTATAATCTCTACAGCCTAGGCTTTCTAAATAACGGAGTATGCAGACACCTATACAAGCCGTCATCTTTAAGTGGTCATACAAAGAGATGTCGGCGATTTCTCCTTCGCCTTGCAAAGATGAAACGTATGAAAGGTTGTTATGCAGTGTATCCAGCAGTAAATGAACAAAGTCTCGAGTAAAAGAAACATTCAAAAGACATTTTTCCATATTCTTTGCAATATCGTCATACGCCTTTTGGTCAACCGTTGGAGAATCGGGAACAGGATAATT
>JAAYHZ010000258.1 GCA_012744235.1 Clostridiaceae bacterium | reverse complement strand
GCTTCATCCCCTTTTCGTATCCTTTATTGCCCTTTTAGTCATACTCCTCATAGTCTTCGCGGCACTTAAGAAGGGAATGCTTTTGAAAATCAAAGAATACTTAAAATCCATTTCGAAAGTCGAAAAAACAAGGTTTTCGAAACGGCAAGCCGTAGCTCTTGTATTTCTTGTCCTCTTTTTGGGTATCGCCGTGTTTTTCGCTTCGATATTGCTTTTTCCTAAAATCGTGTTCGAAACATCCTTTACGATGAATATCCGGGAAAATAAAAAGGAATGGGAAATGGCATTCGATGTGGAGAAAAGCAAATCCTATAACCTGAACGTAAGGCTGGATGCCGAAGGCATGCTTACGGATATTCAAGTCTATGACAGCAAGGGAATTAAAATATATCAAAATATCTGTGAATGGTGCACCTTCAGTACATATCTCGATTTGGAGAAAGGAAACTACCGACTCGCACTCACCTTTCTTAAAGATCCCGGAGAAATGGAGCGATACTTAAAAGAAAAAGATTACGACTTTTCTCAAGACCAAATCGATATGCTGAAAGAAATATTCGGCAAAAGTAAGGATATCGAAGCAATCCCGATATCCTTTTCGGCGAAGATTAAAGGATAGTTTAATTTGTGTATATCTAACGTTCCTTTTTCCATATCTCCCTATTCGCGATGGTCTCAAAGCCGATGGCCGTATAAAACGGATGAACGCCGCCGAAGCAATAGGCTGCGCCGAGGGCTTTTGTTTTCTTCATTCCCTCGCAAAGAGCATACACTGCAAGACCGAGGCGGCGGTATTTTGGCACCGTTGCCAAAGGCTCAAGATAAGCGTAGTTGTTTTTTTCATCAAACCACATTCCTGCAAAACAAGCGTATTCTCCGTTCGGAGCTTTGATAACGGTTGTCAAGTCCTTTCGGAAATGAGGTCCGCTTTGCATAAGGATCCGACTGTCGATATCGTCGTCCGGCTCGTCCCCGTGGTCAAATCCCTTCCATAAGCAGTCGTTAATCTTTTTATAATCATTTTCATCATCCAAAGAAATAGCGGTAAAGCCTTCGGGAAGCTTCACGTCAGGAAAAGGCTTATCGTAGGAGAAAATGCGTATCGGCTCGCTATGCACCTTTTTATATCCCCTTCGAGTCAACAGATCGATCTTTACGGTTTCTTTATCGGTTACCCACACGGAAAGGGTGTGCTTGCCGTTTTTAAGAACCGACAATTCTTCTTCCGCATGATCAAGCATTTCGGGTAACAGAAAGGTATGTTCCTTATCCGTCACAAGAAAGCTTTCCCCGATATCCATTTCATAGCACGCAATGCCGATAATTTTGCCCTTTTCCTCCCATACTCCGAACCGATGGGTAAGCTTATGGTTGAAGAACGGATGCGTATGGGCGTATTCGAAAAACGGCGGTAATAAATAGCTGTTTAAAGTATCTAAGGTGTAAATATCCGCTAAAAACCCGTGAACCTGTGAAAAATCCGAAAGCAGGCGGTATCTTCTCTTAACAATCTCCATGTTTAAAACCTCGCTAGATTAACCTTCTTTTGCAAATGTCGAAGAATTCACTCCGTGTTTGGTAACCGTACCGTATCGGGCAACATATTCTTGAACGGTTTCGGCCGTACCTTCCGGGACGGAATAAAAGGCTTCCTTGTTTTCCAAAAGGCCGGCATAGCCATAGTAGATCGAAGCCATTCCGTCGTAATATAAGTAGATATTGTACTGCTCGAATAAATGTATGGAAATGGAAGGGCTTTCTTTTGAAGAAGAGTTCACTTTTTTCCATGCGTCCATACGAAGCAGCGATACAAAATCATCCGCCCCTTGGAAGGTATAATAAACATCTGTTACTATGGCATAAAGCGTATTTTTTTACTTTAAGCGCTTTCATAGCCTCTTCTACGGTTATTTCTTCACAATCTCCGTTTATTGAAAATACTAAGAGAGGCAGCATTAAAATCAATGCCATAATAACGGCTAAAAGGAAACTAATTCGTTTATTCTTCCTTTTCATATCCTCTACCCCGTCTCAATCTTTATTTCCTGTGAAAGATAAGCGGTACATAAAAAAATTATATATTACCGGCCCGGTTTCGTAAAGCAAAACAAGGTACCGTAATTTCATATAAGATGAATTGCTATCACAGATCACACCTGAAAATCGAACTGTCAAATTGATTTCGGAATCGCAGGTCGTGAATTAATATAAATGCGGATATACCTGAGAGAAGCGCATTTTTATGCCCGGCAGAATCACCCAACGGGAATCATCTGCCGGGCATAATTGAGAACCGTCCCTATCAATCAAAACACTTGAGGGAAGCAAGTATAATACTCTAAAACCTTGGTGTTCGGTTTCGCATTGCTCTTGACTTAGGCATCCTCTTTCGGATCATACCCGACCACGGTCCATATTCCCGTTTCATCTTGGCGAACCAAGCGTTCCAAGTATCCTCTCTTTACGGGAGATTCGCTGTTGTCCGTTTCCACTATCGCTTTTACTCCGTCGTTTTTGACCATGGTAAAGTCTTCGTAATCAATCGGATAATCTCCTTGTATTCCCTCCGGAGACATTTGCAAGCTTACAAAAACTTGTGCTACAAACACCGGGTCCAACTTCCAAGGCGAGTGCCCCGCATCCACATTCATTTGATCGCCTTTTTCAACTTCCAAATCTACCGGAACCTTTATCGTGGGTTCATCTTGGGCTTCTTCCGGGTTCGGCTCCTGTGTCAAAGGTTCTTCAGGCTTCGGAATCTCTACCGGACCGTCGGACAATGCTTCAACAAATCGTGCCAATACATCGAGAGATACATTTCCGTAGACGGCATATTCCATACCTTCTTGCTGCCAGCGGATGGACCGGATTCCCGTTGTGCTTGCATAGACTCCTCCCCCCTGAAGGATTCCCGCCGTATTTTGAATCGGCGATTGGATTTCCGCTGCATTTCCGTTTACTTTACCCAATATGGCCATGGAGGAGGGTTTGAACGTTTCATCCGCTTCTTTCTGCAGTACGGTAATCTTATCCGTATTGTCGGATGAAGCATAATTTATTTTTACAATCCCGTCTTTTATTAAAACCGCGATGCTGCGTTGAATAAACGATTCCGGCAATTGCTTGGGAATTTTCGGAACAAATCCTGCCAATTCTTTCGCTTCCTCAAAACCGGTTACGATATATTCCGGATTGTTTTCCGTTTTTATATACCCTTCCGGTATACGGAGAGTCATAAGCTCCTTCGGGATGCTGTCGATAAACTCAATTTCCGTGTATCGTTTTGTATATTGAAGAGCATATTCCATTGCCGATTGCTTTTGCAGCGGCATTTTGGTTTCCTTGTCAATCCAAATTTTATACGGAGCTCCCCCTTTAGGTGTGACCTCCATAAAGTAAGTCTTTCATCCCGCGATAACGTCATCACCGAGGATTTCAACTTTTTCGGCTTTTTTTGCGTCCTCGATTTCTTGACCTATTTCAAAAGTAAAGCCGTAGGGATCCGGAAATGCGGAAAACAGCTTCACTTCCTTGTCATCATGACGGATTTGCCATTTGGTTTCACCGTCGTTTGCCGTTACCAAATCCTTTTGCCAGCCCTCTATGCCTTTAACGTAATATCGGCCTTCCTTGTCCGCCCACACTTCCACCTTGGTTTGCGTGACCGATTCTCCTTCCGCATTGGTCTCTATCACTTCCACAATTCCATGGTAAGCACCGATTTGCAAAAAGGCTTGTTCCATTGCTTGCACGATATTCGGCCGAGCAAACGGTCCTACCGTATTGAGGACAATGATGAAAACCAAAACGGCGGCAACGGCAGCCAATCCGACATACCGGGTTCTTTTTGAAGTCCTTTTCGTTTTCTTCTTCGATTGTCCGGACTTCACGACGGTAGTCAGTTTTTCGGCATAGTCTTCCTCCGGAAGCTTTGGGTCTTTTAGACTCCGGACCTGCCGCACCGTTTCGAAAAGCTCCTCCATTTCAGGAGATTCCTTTTTGTTTTCGTGTTCTTTCGGTTTTCGTTCTTCGTTTAATGTATCAATATATTTCGATAATTTATTAATCCTTCGATTCATCGCACATCCCTCCGTTAATCGACATCATCGCTTTTTAGGATCTTTGAAAGCCGCTGAAGCGCTCGATATTGCAGGACCCTTACGTTCCCTTCGCTTATACCCATCATTTGGGCTGTTTCCGGGACCGTATATCCTTGTAGTATACGAAGCTCGATGCAGCTTTTTTGTTTTTCATTCAGCTTTGATAAAGCATGAAGAATCAAGTCCCTCTGTACCGTGCTTTCGCTGTAGTCATTGACGGCTGCATAGCCTTGGCTGATATCATCCAAATTGCCGGTATTTCCTCTTCGCTTGTATTTTCGCCATCGATCCCTCAAGACATTTAAAGCAACGGTTTTTAAAAACCCGATGACGTTTTCGACTTTCGTTCTGTTCTCTTGTATGTATGAAATTGCCTTAACAAATGTCTCTTGGGTGATGTCTTCCGCTTCTTCACGATTTTGGACTTTATAGTACACAAAACGGTAAAGGGGCTCCCAATATTCACGGCATAATTCTTCGATTGTCATGACACCTTCCACCTTTTTGTTTTCTTCTACCTCCGTCATAAAAAGAATACCTTCTTCCTCGGCCGAGTGTTTACAAATATAAAGACGAGATAGAATGCCAAATGTTACATATAAAATTCTCTTTCTAAAACTTCTGATATAAAAATTGATTTTTATTGGGAATTCGCCAAGAAGCATTATAATGACTTTTCCGTTAAGAATTGTTTACTTCTAAGATTTTGGCTGAGAAACGGAGTAACTACTTAACCGGTTATGACAGATATATTAAAAATAAAAGTAAAAAAAACATATTTTTTTATTTAAATCTTACCTGTAAATTTAACTTGATATAAAAACTATTATTTTCCTTGTAAACACTCATATAGTTATATCGGCTTGTACTCGCTCTATCAAAATACGTGTAATCAAATAAGTATCGATAGTGTCTTGTCAAGTGGTGTAAAATGATTTC